>JAJYTL010000076.1 GCA_021793055.1 Pseudomonadota bacterium | reverse complement strand
CCGGACATCGGTGGATGCGCGAGATGATCGTCGAAGCCCACAATGAAAGCATCCCGCCGGCCGGCCGGCGCGGGAAACCAAGTCGGCGCGGCCAATGAGTCGGGGTGCCGATCTCGATCTTTTTCGCACCCGCGATCCGCGCCGCTTCCGCATCGCGACCGAGGTGCGTTTCGCCGATCTCGACCCCAATAACCATGTCAACCACGCGCGCTATCTCGGTTACATGGAGGAATGCCGGCTCGCCTTTCGCCGTGCCCTGGATGCCGCGCTGGCCTTGCCGCCGGATCTGAGTTGGCCGGTGGCGGAGGTGACCGTCCGCTATCTGAGATCGGCTGGTTATCCGCAAGCGATCGCGGTCGAACTCGCGCCAGTTCATGTCGGGCGCACATCGTTCAGCTTGGGTTATGGCTTGTTTGACGATGACGGCTGCCTCGCGGTCGGCATGAGCCGGAGCGTCTGCGTCTCCAAGAATGCCGGACGTCCGGTGCCCTTGCCGGCATCGCTTGCGGCGCGGCTGCGCGAGTTGTGGCCCGCGGATTAGGGGGCGTGGCCTTATGTCGCCGCAAGCGGCAGCCGTCGGCTTCAATACTCGAACTGATAAGTGAGGCCGATGGAGCTTCCGGGGTCGTTCTCCGGCGTGGCGCCTGTCACCGGCGTGCCGCCGCCCGCCGCCACCGTGGTCGAGAGCTTGAGGTTCTTGGTGAGGTCGATCTCGACCTCGGCCTGCGTCGTGCCGAACTTGCCCTGCTTGGCGCCGACATAGATGTTCCGGGTAATGTACTTCCCGGCCTCGATCGTCGGGCCGCTGGTCGGGGTCGCGCCCGCCGCGACCGACAGCCGGTCGAGGCCGAGCCCCTTGCGCAGCATGGCGAGCGGGTCGAGGCCGCCGGCGACGCCGGTGAGCGAGGCAAGCGCCTGCGCCACCTGGGCCGCCTGAAACGGGCTCAAATGCGCCGTGTCCTGGCCGAACAGCAGCTGCGACAAGATTTCGCCCTGCGGCATGCTGGGCGAGCTGGTGAGCGAGAGTTGCGGCGCGTCGGCATAGCCCGCGAGCGTCACCATGGCCGTCACGTTGTTCGCCGTGGTTTGCGCCGTGAAGGCGATTTCGGGATTGAGCCGGCCGGCGAGGCTCCGGCCGGCGAAGGTGATGCGGCCGCTGGTCAGCGTCAGGGTTTGGCCGGCGATGCTGAACTGGCCGCGGCGCAGCGTGAAGCCGCCGGCGATTTCCGGCGTTTGGCTGGTGCCCTTGACGGTGATCCGGCCGGCCATCTCGGCCGAGAGGCCACGGCCGCGGACGAAAATTTGTCCCGGCGCGTCGATGGTGAGATCGAGACCGACCAGCCAGGGCGCGCGCGGCACCGCCGGCGCCGCGCCGACGTTCTGCACGTCGAGCTCGGCGACGCTTGTCGGGTAGCTGTCGGGGATATTGACCTCGGCCCGGTTGATGTGGACCTGCCCCGAAACGTCGAGCCGACGGAGCGCCCGCCCGCGCACCTTAAGCGCGGCGTCCATGTTGGCGGTCAGGATGTCCGTGGTGATCGGCGCCGCGTTGTTGAAGGTCAGCGCGAGGTCAAGCGGAAGTCCGGGTGCGAGCTTCAACGAGCCGGTGATCGAGATGGTGCCGGGCGGCGCCTTGCCGGTCAGCCGCACGATGCGAAGCGTGTCGCCCTCGGCTCTGATCAGGCCGGTGATGTCGGTGACGCGGACACCCTGTACGTAGTCTCGGAAGGTACCGTCACTGATCTCGGCGGTGCCGCTCGCGCGCGGTGCGCCGAGCGTGCCGGCAATGTGTCCGTCCAACGCCAATTTCCCGCGGAGCGTCCGCCCGTTGGCCGCGAGCACGGCATTGAAGAGGGCGAGGTCGACGGTGCCGCGGCTCGTGAGATCGAGCGCCCCGTCCGTCCGCAGCGGCAGTGAGCCCTTGACCTCGAGCTTGATGGCGCTTCCGGCGTTGAGTGTCGCGTCGAGCGCCGACGCGCCGCCTGCGAGTCTGGCCGTTGCCTTGAATTCGGCGGGCGGCAGCGCACTGCCCGCGCCATCGTGAAAACGGAGCGCTCGGCCGATCACCTCGACCGTGCCGCTCGGCGCCGTCCAGGCGCCGTTGAGGCGGGCGTCGATCCTGAAGCGGCCTTCGGCCACCAGCGCGGGCAGGAAGAGGCGGGCCAGGGCGGGGTCGAGATCGCGTCCCGCAAGCTGAAAATCGAGCGTTGGCGACAACCGCCCCGCGGCGGTGAGGGTGGCTTTGCCGATGCCGAGGCGAAGCTCGGCAAGCGTCACCCCGTCGCGAAAGTCGACAGCGGCAGGGGAGAGCAGGCGGGCGCTCGCGCGGCCGTAGCTCGCGCTTAGAGTCCCGACCTCGAGCCGGCGCTGGACAAGGCGGAGCGTGGCGGTGGCGGCAAGCCGGGCCGGTCCGCGTTTCGCTTCCGTATCGGCGGCGAGGCGGAGCGCGAGCCGATCGAGCGGTCCATCGGCGGTGATCTTGGCGCGGGCGGCAAGCCCGCCGACCGCGATTCCGTCGAGGTTCAATTGCAGCGCCAATACGGGCTTGGCCAGCGGATCGTCGATGCGGCCGTCGAGGGTCAAGCGCGCGATGTCTTTGCCGGCGACGCTCACTTGCCTCGCCTCGGCGGTGATGCGAAGGGCGGGCCTGCGAGCCGCCGTGGTGGTGGCGAGGGTGGCGTCAAGGCTGCCGCCCACTGTCGTGCCGACGAACGGCGCGATGTCCTTCAGCCGTGCCACATGAATCCGGATCGCGCCCGTTGGCGCGGCGCCTTGGGCGGCGAGAACGATCTGTCCTTCCGCCGTCGCGCTTTTCCAGCTCGCATGGCGGATGGCGAGCCGGATGCGGCCCTCTGCGCCCCGCGCGATCTCCGCTTGTAGACGAAGCGGGGCTCCGGCAAGTCTGCCGGTCACTTCGACGCGCGCCGAAGGCGCGGCGGGAAGGCCCTCGGCCTTGAGCGATATCTGCACCGGGCCTTTGGCGATTCCGGTCGCGCCAAGTGTGCCCCGGCTCTCTCCGGTCAGGGCGAAGCCGGTTTCCGGACCGCTGATAGTGCCCGTCGTCTCAAGCGCGCCGGTCAGGTTTGGCGCCAGTTGCGAAAGATCGGGAAGCGCGAGTTCATAGGCGAAGTCGAGCACCCCATTCCTGCGCGTGCCCTGCAGCGAAGCGGCCAGGGCGCGGCCATCTAGGGTCGCGTGGTCGATGGCGATGCCGCCGGCCCGCACTTGGCCGCTGAGGCTAAACGACGTGTCGGGACCGAGCAGACCTGTCGCCCGCGGCGCGCCGCCGATGATCTTGGCGCCGCCTTCGGCGGTGATGCGAACCGCTCCGCCTTGCGCCTGGAAGCGGGCGTCGAGCGTTCCGCTGCCCTTGAGATCGAGCGTGGTCAAGGCCGAGAGCGGCGCGAGCGAGAGGAAACGAACCGCGATATTGCCTTTCACGGCGCCAACGGTATCGGCCTCGCCCGCCGCCGTGAGCAGCGGGTGCGCGAGCGTGAAGGTCACCGGCCGGTTTGGCTTTTGCAGCATTGCCGTGGCCGTAATCGTCAGCGGCGCGGCGGCAAAAAGAGCCGGCTTCGGCCCGGGGACGCGAAGGCCGGACAGCGCGGCCTTGAGGTCGACCACGCCGCCGGCGCCGGTGATTTCGGCGCGCAGATTTCGTACCGCGCCGCCGGCCGCCGACAGGCCGGTGATGGCGAGATGCGCCGTGGTATCGGGACGCGCCATCGGTCCCGTGACATGAGCGTCAAATCTCGCCCTATGCCAGGCAAGGCCGGGCCTCGGCGCCATCGCCGGCGCGGCGCCGGAAAGATCGAGGTTGACGCTCCGCGCGTCCAAATCGGCGGTGCCGCTCGCCTTGGCCGTCAAGGGACCGGCGGCAAGCGCGATCTCGGTTCGCGCCGCAGTCCACGGGCCGGCGAGCGTTGCGTGAACCGTCAGCGGCCCGATATCCGGCAAGCCGGCAAGGCCGCCGATCAGGCCGCGTCCGGTTTCCTCGACCGTGACGGTGGCGGCAATCGTCACCGGCGTGAGCGCGACGCGGAGATCGTAGGTCCCCGGCGCGTCGAGCCGCGCGATCTTGAGCGCGGCGCTGCCTTGGCGTAGCGAGGTCAGCCCGAGATGGCCCTGAATCCGCAGGCTGGCCGGAATACCGGCGACCGGCGGCGCCAGCACGAGGCGGGCAATGTCGAGATCGGAGATCGAGAGGCGCGGCAGCGACGGGCCGGCGGTCCCCGCGCGCGCGTCGCGGGCCGGCAGCCGCGCCAGGGTCGCGCGGGCGACGGTGAGCTTGGCGACCGCGACGTCGCCGAGAAGAAGCTTCCACGGCGACCAGTCGAGCTGAACTTGGGTGAGATCGGCGAAGGCGCCAGCGCGGTCGTGAAGCGTCACCTTCGCAATGCGGAGCCGATCGGGGAAGCGGCCGCCAAGGCCCTCTATCGTCACCGCGCCGCCCGAGAGCCGGGGCACCAGCGCCGCGATCGCGCGGCGGCCCGGGGCGGTATTGCCGCCGATCAGGACGATTGCCGCCGCGAAGATCAGGAGCCCGAACATGGCGGCCGCGGCGCGCGCGAGGACCTTTACGCGGCGGGTCATCGCCGGCATCAGAACGCCTGCCCCAAGCCGATATAGACTTCGAACGAATCGCCGCCGGGCGGACGGTTCACCGGCACGGCGACGTCGAGGCGGATCGGGCCGATCTGCGTATAATAGCGCACGCCGACGCCGACGCCGACGCGGACCTTGCCGAGAAACGGCTCGTTATCGGCGTTGACCTGACCCGCGTCGACGAAGGCAGCGCCACCGAAATTGCCGAACAGCCGTTGCCGGAGCTCGACGGTAGCGGTGTCGATGGCGGTTCCGCCGATCGGCTTGTTGTCGGGGAAGAGCGGCCCGATCGATTGATATTTGAAGCCGCGCACGGTGGCGCTGCCGCCGGCGTAGAAGCGCTGATCGGGCGGGAGCTGGAATTGCGTGGCGCCGATGACGTCGCCGACCAGGCCGCGCAAGGCGACGACGCTGAGGCCGGGCCTTTCGCTTAGAATCCGGCTCGCGTCGAGATAGGTGGCGGCCGAGGCCTGCAGGATGGCGAAAGCCGAATTATGCAATCCGAATGACTCCGTCGGCGTCGCGAGAAAGCTCGCGCGAATGCCGTGCGTCGGGTCTTGCAGCGGGTCGGCAAGCTCGGTGCTGTCGTATTTTGCCACCAGCGGCAGGGCGAGAAGGGTGTAGTCCCGGGTCACCCCCTCCTGGCCGATCTGCTCTCGCATGCCCGAGAGGCCGAGGCTACCGGTCCAGAAACGCGCGAGATTGCGGTGCAGGAATCCGCTCGCCGTAATCGCCTTCTGGCGATAGGCGTCGAGATCCTGCTTCAGGGCGTTGAGATCGAATTCCAGCGACTGATCGCGCTCAAGAAAGTCCGGCTTCAGGAACTGCGCGGCGAAATTATAGCCGAGCCCCGTCGTGGCGGTGCCGCCAAGACCGCTGCCGGCGATGGAAAGGTTGAGCCGCTCGGCGTTGCCGAACAGATTGCGGTCGGACCAGGTGGTCTTGATGGTGCCGCCAAGATCGGTCGAATAGGCGCCGGTGAAGGCGACGATGTGCCGCGGGCGCTCGTGGAAGGTGAAAATGATCGGGATGCGCCCGTCGGCGGCGATCTCCTGGCCCGCCGCGACGCCGACGCTGGAGAAGACGCGGAGCTGCGCGAGATCGCGGCGCGCCGCTTCGATCTTCGAGGGTTGGTACCGTTCGCCCGCGTGAAGCGGCAGGCGCTGGCGGATGAAGCTTTCGTTGACGTCCTTCAATCCCTCGAAGCGGATCGGTCCGATCTCGGCGCGCTGGCCCGGCTTCACCTTGAACGTGACGTCGAGCAGATGGTCCTTGGCGTTCAGACGGGCGACCGGCGGTTTCACCTTGGCGAGCGCGTAGCCCGCCTCTTGCAACGCCGTGAGGAGCCGCGCGCCGGCGGCAAGAACGTCGGCGGCGACCGCTGGCGCACCCGGTTTAAGATCGAGCTTGGCGCGGATCGCCGCCGGAACCTCGCCCTTGATCGTCACCTGCCCGAGATGGAAGAGCGGCCCGGGCGTTATGTCGATCTTGGCGACCACCGAAACCCCCGACGGGACCGCGTGCAGGCGATCGACGAGGCTCGTGTCGCCGGTTGGCATGCCGTCGACCGCGATCGTTACCTTGCCGTTGTAATAGCCGAAGCTGCGCAGCACGGTTTCGAGGCGGCCGACGTCGCCGTCGGCGCGAAGGATCAGCGCGAAGGGCCCGACCGGCACCTTGCCGCGGAGCGCCTCGAGCTGCGAGGCCTCCTTCAACGCCGTGTCGAGGGCGCCATTGCCGGTGGCCGTGATCTCGACCTTATAGGGTTGCGGGTCGGCGGCGCGGGCCGACACGATCGCGATGCGGCACAACCCGGCGACCAAAAGCGCAAGGCCGCCGAGGTGGAGTGAGTTTCGAAGCCGGCTTCGGCTATGGCGCATGAAAAAAAACTCGCGATCGATTAGGGGGCCATGCCATTTCTGCGGCGAACGGCGGCAAGGCACCGCGCGCCGGCGGCATCGCCAAGGTAGGCTCGCGGCGCTTGCCGGCCCGGGCGGCAATCCAGAGGACAGCATGGAAACCATGCCAATCTCGCGCGGAGCAAAAAGATATCAGGATTTTCCATAGGACGGGAGGGCGCATGCGACGGTAATCCCGGCCGCGCGAGAGGCTTTGTCGATCTATTTCGTGAGTAGGGTCGGTGCCTGGCGGCGGGGACGCATGGACCCTCGCGCCGCGAATCGGCCGCGATATCCGGCCGGCGGCGTTCCGAATCGGCGCTGGAAGGCGCGGCGCAGCACCTGATCGTTGGTGAAACCGGCCTTGGCGGCGATCTCCTTTACCGAAAGTGCCGTTTCCTCGAGGTCGCGGCGGACGGCCTCGAGGCGCATTTCCGCGACCGCCCGCGCCGGCGTGCGGCCGGTCTGGGCGCGGTAGAAGCGGGCGAAGGAGCGGCCGCTCATGCGCGCGCGCGCCGCCAGCCGCTCGACCCGCAGGTCTTCCGTGAGGTGCTCGGCGATCCAGGCGTGAAGTTCGGCGAGGCCATTGTCCGGCGCCGCCTGCATGCTGAGTGGGACGCTGAATTGTGCCTGACCGCCGGGCCGCTTGAGAAATACGACGAGATGCCGCGCCACCTCCATCGCGAGCCGGTGGCCGAGATCGCCTTCCACCAGGGCGAGCGCGAGATCGATCCCGGCGGTGACTCCGGCCGAGGTCCAGAGCGGTCCATCCTGGACGTAGATCGGCTCGGCGGAAACCCGGATTTCCGGGTAGCGCGCCTGTAGAAGGTCGCAGGATTTCCAGTGCGTCGTCGCATGGCGGCCATCGAGCAGACCGGATTCGGCGAGTACGAAGGCGCCGGTGCAGACCGAGCAGATGCGTCGGATCCCGGGCGCGCGGCGACGGAGCCAGGCAATGAGCCGCCGGTCCTCGGCGGCACGGCGCACGCCGCGACCGCCGGTGACGATCACCGTATCGATGGTGCCGCGGCCGGCGGCGCTCAAGGTCTCGGTCGCGATCGCAAGTCCGGAGGAGGTTCGGATCGATCCGCCCGTCGGGGAGGCAACGGCGATGCGATAGGGCGCCGATCCCGTGGTCGCGGCCGCGGCAAGTTCGTTCGCGCTCGCGAAGACCTGCAGCGGGCCGCAGACATCGAGAAGCTGCGCCTCGTCGAAGGCGAGGATGAGAACGGCGCGCTGCGCTTTCATGGCCGGCATGTCGATCTTCCTGCGTCCCGGCAGATGCCGAGGTTGGACAGCGGTGGCAGAAAAGGAATGGTTTATGTCCTTTCCGCCAAGCGGGATCGGTCATACCATGACCGGGCCGGCTAAGCAACGCACGGAAGGATGACGCCATGACGACGCAAATCGGAATGCTCCTGTTCCCGGATATGACGCAACTCGATTTCGCCGGTCCCTACGAGGTCTTCGCGCGCCTGCCGGACGCCGAGGTTCATATCGTGAGCAAGACCTTGGCGCCGGTCCGCACCGAACGCGGCCTCGTCATGATGCCGACCGCGACTTACGAAAGCGCGCCGCCGCTCGACGTGGTGGTGGTGCCGGGCGGCCCCGGCCAGCAGCCCTTGATGACCGACGAGGCGGCCCTCGCCTTCCTGCGGCGGCAGGCGGCCGGCGCGCAATATGTCACCTCAGTCTGCACCGGCGCATTGGTTCTCGCCGCGGCCGGTCTGCTTAAGGGCTACCGCGCGACGACGCACTGGTTGAGTCTGCCGCTTTTGGCCCTTCTCGGGGCGATTCCGGTGGATGCCCGGGTGGTCGTCGACCGCGACCGCATCACCGGCGGCGGCGTCACGGCCGGCATCGATTTCGGCCTCAAGGTCGCGGCGGTGCTGCGCGGCGAGGCGGTGGCGCAGCGCATCCAGCTTCAGATGGAATACAACCCGGAGCCGCCGTTTCGCGCCGGTCATCCGGCGCTCGCGCCCGCCGCCGTGGTCGCGGCGCTGCGTCAGGCCGGCGAGCCCCTGTTGCGGCAGCGCCAAACGCTCTGCGCGCGGCTTGGCCAGGAGCTTGGCGTGCGGGCCGCGGCGAAATAGCGCCGGCCGCTGTCGCCTGCTTAAGGACCGGGGACGCCGCATGGTCGCCGGTCGCGGCGCGGGCGTTGTCGCGCCGCTTGGCGGCGCGGTCGCATTGTCCCATATATATGCCAGCGGTGGCGTCGCGCGTTCCTCGAATGGGGCGGAGCGGCGGCGCCCGAAGACGGGGAGACCGGAATGAGGCGGTTACTGTTTTATGTCGTTGGCTGCGTGGGGGCCGCGGGCGCCGTCTTGGCCTTGATCTGGGCGTTGCACGGCTTCGTCGGGCCGGGCCTGCCGCTGGTCGCGATGATCGCCATGTCGCTCGGCATGGTCTTGAGCGTGGCCCTGGCCATGGGCTTGATGGCGCTGCTTTTCTACAGCGATCGTAGTGGCTACGACGAAACTATCTATCGCGGCGACCTGACGGACGGCGAGGCGGGAAAAAAGCGTCCCTCCCGCTAGATCGCCGTCGGACGACCGAATTTATACGGCGAACGCAGCTATTTGCTCGGGCGTCGCGTCAATCGGGTGTCCGGCGAGTGGCGGCGGCGCGTTGCTCGCCAAGCGAATCCGGCGGTTACTCGACCAGGCCCTTTTCCTTGGCCGCGGCTTTCATCGATTTCTGCAGCTTCTCGAAGGCCCTAACCTCGATCTGGCGGACCCGTTCGCGGCTGATGCCGTAATGCTGGCTCAAGTCTTCGAGCGTCGCCGGCTCGTCCTTGAGGCGCCGTTCGGAGATGATGTGGCGTTCGCGCTCGTTCAGGCCGCTCATCGCCGCGGCCAACAGCCCGCGCCGGTTGTCCATGTCCTCGGATTCGGCAAGCACGACTTCCTGGTCGGCGGTGTCGTCGACCAGCCAATCCTGCCATTCGCCGTCGCCGTCGATGCGGACCGGCGCGTTCAAAGAATGATCGCCGGCGCTCAGGCGGCGGTTCATGCTGATGACGTCGCTCTCGGGCACTTGCAGGTCATGCGCGATCTTCTTCACGTGCTCGGGGGTAAGCTCGCCTTCCTCGATGGCGGCGATCTGGCCCTTGATCCGGCGCAGGTTGAAGAAGAGCTTCTTCTGCGCTGCCGTGGTGCCGATCTTTACCAACGACCAGGAGCGCAGGATATATTCCTGGATCGAGGCCCGGATCCACCACATGGCATAGGTGGCGAGGCGGAAGCCGCGGTCGGGGTCGAAGCGCTTGACCGCCTGCATCATGCCGATATTGCCTTCCGAGATCAGCTCGGCGACGGGCAGGCCGTAGCCGCGGTAGCCCATGGCGATCTTCGCCACCAGGCGGAGATGGCTGGTCACCAGCCGATGGGCGGCGTCGGTGTCGCCGTGTTCGCGCCAGCGCTTTGCCAGCATGAACTCCTCGTCCGCCGCCAGCATAGGAAACTTGCGGATTTCCTGGAGATAGCGGCTGAGGCTGCCTTCGGGCGTCAGCGCGGGGATCACTTCCTTGGCCATACCGTACTCCCGGATCGTGTCGAAGGGCCGACGTCGCGGCAAGCCCGACGGACCCGCCGAAGACAACAAACAAACGCGGCGCCCTCCACCTCTCTGCGGTGTGATAAAGCGCCGGCTACCCCTCCTAAACTGACGGATTTATTATAGCGGCGCGGGATCGGAAGTCAAAATACGGCGGCGGTGCGTTTCGGCATTGAGATAAGTCAATCTCCCGCCCGAGCGCTTATTGCCCGATCCTTCATTCTTTTCTGTCTACTCCGCTTCCAAGGCCGAAATAAGGCGGGAAAACGCCTCCGGTAGGGCGCTTTCGAAGCGCAGGACTTTACCCGTGACGGGATGTTCGAAGCCAAGCGTCGCAGCATGCAGCGCCTGGCGCCCGAAGACGTGCACCGCGTCGCGGAGCGCGGCCGAGAGCTTGCGGGCACGGCTTCGGCCATAGAGCGGATCGGCGACGATCGGATGGCCGATATGGCTTAAGTGGACGCGGACCTGATGGGTGCGGCCGGTCTCCAGCCGGCAGGCGACGAAACTTGCCATGGTGCCAAGATATTTGAGGCGCTGATAATGTGTCGCCGCCGCCTTGCCGCCGCGGGCGGTGACGGCCATCTTCTTGCGCTGGCGCGGGTCGCGGCCGATGGCGCCGCGGACCTCGCCCTTGGCCGCGATGCGGCCCCAGACCGCCGCGATATAGCGGCGCTCGATGGTGTGCGCGGCGAAAGCCCTGGCTAGGCCCTCATGGGCGATATCGGTCTTGGCCGCGACCATGAGTCCCGACGTGTCCTTGTCGAGGCGATGGACAATGCCCGGCCGGCGCACGCCGCCGATACCGGACAGCGTGTCGCCGCAATGAGCGAGAAGGGCGTTGACCAGGGTGTGCTCGGGATTGCCCGGCGCCGGATGCACGACAAGCCCGGCCGGCTTGTCGACGACGATGAGATGGGCGTCCTCGTAGACCACGGTGAGCGGGATCGCTTCCGCCCGGGGCGTGGCCTCGACCGGCGGCGGAATCTCCAGCGCATAGGCCGAACCCGGTTTGACCCGGTGCGAGGGCTCGGTTATGGTCGCGCCGCCGCTCTTGACCGAGCCCGCTTCGATCAGGGCCTTAAGCCGGGAGCGGCTCAAGGCGGCAGGCGGGAGACCGGCGTCTCCCGTCACGTTCCGGCTCAAAGCCTGCGCGAGGAAGCGGTCCAGCCTCTCGCCTTTGTCGGCGTCGCCGGCGGTGATGCGAAACAGCGTTCCGGGTGATGTCATGGCGGATGATCCGCAACCGAACATACGCTTGTTGAAGGCCGTCGTCATCGGCCTTGGCGTTCTCATCCTGGTCGCGCTTGGGGTCATTGTCGTGACCGTCGCGAGCCGGCTGGAAAGCGGCAAGGCGACGGTGGCGGCGATGGCGCCAGCGCCGGCGTCGCCGGGGACCACAGCCCCGACCCTAGGCGCGGGTTATGGCGTGAAAGACGTCGAGATTCCGCCCGGCGCCCGCATCGTCAGCGTTCGTGTCGTCGGCCCGCGTCTGCTTTTCGACGTCGCCGGTCCGGGTCCGAAACGGGCGCTCATGGTCTACGATCTCGATACCGGAAAGCGGCTCGGCACGATCGAGTGGGCGGTGCCGGGGCAATAGGCCGGGGTCATGCTGGTTCTCGCGGCTCGCGATCTCAAACGCCTGATCGACGCGGCTGAGGCCGCCTATCCGGACGAGGCGTGCGCGCTTCTGGTTGGTCACAGGGACGGCGGTCTCTCCGGCCGCGTGACCCGGGTCGAGATCGGC
>JAJYTL010000075.1 GCA_021793055.1 Pseudomonadota bacterium | reverse complement strand
AACCTCGATCTGGCTTTCGGGTTGCTTGAACAAATGATGGGCCTCGATGATTTCGAGGCCCTTGTTCATCAACGTCGCCGAATCGACCGAGATCTTGGCGCCCATGCTCCACACCGGATGGGCGACCGCCTGGGCCGGGGTCACGTGCGCCATCGCCGCGCGGTCGAAGCGGCGGAACGGTCCGCCGGAGGCGGTGAGGATGATCCGCTCCACCGTCTCAGGGCGGTCGAAGTTGATGACCTGGAAGATGGCGTTGTGCTCGGAATCAACCGGCAGCAGCGTCGCGCCGTGGCGGGCGATTTCGGCGGTGACCAGATCGCCGGCGCAGACCAGGGCCTCCTTGTTGGCGAGCGCCACCGTCGCGCCGCGGCGCAGCGCGGCCAGGGTCGGCCGCAAGCCGGCGGCGCCGACGATCGCCGCCATCACCCAGTCCGCCGGCCGGGCCGCCGCCTCGACCACCGCTTCCGGGCCGGCGGCGGCTTCGATGCCGCTGCCGGCGAGGCCGGCCTTGAGTTCGGCGTAGAGCTCGCCATCGGCGATCACCGCGAGCTTAGGGCGAAAATGCAGCGCCTGCTCGATCAGGCTGGTGACGTTGCGGCCCGCGGTCAGAGCCTCGACCCGGTAGTCGTCCGGATGGCGGCCGATAAGGTCCAGGGTGTTGGCCCCGACCGAGCCGGTCGAGCCCAGGATGGTGACGCGCCTCGCCGCAACCTTCGCCTGCGGCCGATAACGGGCGGAACGGACGTGCGGCTGCGGTAAGGCATCCATGATGCTGCCGATTTTATCCAGATTGGGCGGCTTGCCTAGAAGAACCTGCGCGGCAGGCTCCGGTTGTCACCGGCCGGCGCGCCGGGCGTCGGGTGGGTTCAGGTGCCGGCCTGCAGCTGGGCGATCTTGGCCTTGATCGCCTTCATCAGGCCGTTGAACCCTTGGCGCTCGAGGATGGAACTGTATTCCGAGCGCTTGATGGCGAGTTCGCTATAATTGGCGTCGAGAAAGACGTCGATGATGCGCCAGCCGTCGGGAAAGCGGCGCAGCAGGTAATCGATCGGCACCGCCTTGCCGGAGTGCTCGACCAGCTTGTTCTTGACCAGAACCGCGCCCCGGAGCGCCGGCTTTTCGCCATCGGCGACGAACTGCTCGCCGGAATAGCCGTCGAAGCGCGCGGCGAAGGTGGCGATGCTCATCTCGGTGAAGGCCTTGACCAGCTCGGTGCGTTCGTCCGCCGTCAGGCGCTCCCAATAGCCGCCGGCCACGACCTCGGCCATCAGTGGGTAGTTGAAGCTGCCCCGCAGCACCGGCGCGAGGAGCTTGTAGCGCCCGTCGAAGCCAAGGCGCCGGGCGTCTTTCATTGTGGCGAGCAAAGTGTTATTGAGGCTTTGCACCACCTGTACCGGCGATTCGCTGGCCTGTGCCAGGCCTCCCGCGACAAGCAGCAGCAAGACGCCGGCAACGACGGATTTCAGGGTCTTCAGGGCGAACGGCAATCGGTTCATGCGGCAGGTTGCTTTCGTCTCATGGACAACAAAAAGGAACCCCTCGACTCGCGGCTCTTTATGACCGGATCGGCAGGGAAGCTAATAAGCAAATATCCAATTGTCCAGTAATGTAGGAACGGGGGCGGAGCTTTTCACCCCTGCCACGAAGAAAACATGCGCTGTTCCCTTTGACTTATCCCTTTGGCTTAGCCGGCCGGCGTCAAGGCGCCGCCTTTAGGCAGCCAAAAGAGCAGAAATTTTGCCAATCCGGGCAGGAGTTTGGGCCTGCGCAGGCGGGGATCGTAGGGGCTGAAGCGGCGCTCGTTCTGTTCCATGCAGAGGGCAAGGAATCCGGCCGGGGTCAAGACGAGGTCGATGGCCTGATGCCCGCGCAAAGTGAAATTCTCCTGGCCCCGACCCATGCCGACCGCGGTCTTGACGCGGCTCCAGACCTGAAGACCAAAGATCAGGCCGAGGCGCAACCGGTCGAAGGGCCGCCGCCACGGCGCCAAACGCGCCCGCCGGTCGGCCAGCCAATTGACGAAGAACAGGATATGCCGCGCCTCCTCCTGCATGATCGGATCGAAAATCTCGATCAGCCGCGGCGGAAAATAGCCCGACCGGCGGGCGATCTCGAACAGCCCGAAGGCGAAGAAGGAATCGAAGCATTCGCCGCAGCCGGCATAGAGAAAATCCCAATCTCCCGGCCTTTCCGGCGGCAGCGGCGCCGCGTCGGGCAGCGGGATGGCGTAGTGGCGGGTCAAGTCGCGGAGCAGCAGCGCGTGGCGGCCTTCCTCCTCGCCCTGCAGGGCGATCGCCTGGCGCAGCAAGGGGTCGCTTTCGCGCCGGGCCGCGCGCTGTACCGTGCGGGCGGTAACCCGCTCGGTCTCCACCGCCTCGGCCCAGAACGGCAATGCGGCGAGGCGCTCGCGCTCGGCACCCGTGAGTTCGGGCCAAGTCAGTGCCGCCGGGTCGAAGCGGATATGGCTGTCGATAAACGTGCGGCAATAAAGTTCGCGATATCCGGTTGAGTCAGTTCTGAGCGTCGTCATGCTCGACCCCCTCAGTTACCGTCGGATCTCTCCTTGATTTCGTCCTTTTTTCGCCGCCACCGCAAGTGGAGCGTGAGCAGCCGGCCCTCCTCCCATTGCCAGGAGACCAACGCAGGGATGCCAAGGCCTATCTCCCGCAACCGACGCGCGAGCGAAAAGGCGATCGCCATGTCGGGCGGCAGCCCGATCGCGGCACCGAACAGAAGAAAGCCGCCTTCCTGCACGCCGATGCCCCCTGGGACGATGAAGGAAACGCTGCGCAGCGCTTGGCCAAGGCTCTCGAGCAGAATGGCGCCGAGCGCCCCGATCGGCCGGCCCAAGAGAAAGAGCGTGAACCAGGTCTCGGCGGCACCGGCGAAGAGCGCGGCGAATTGCCAGAAGAAGCAGGACCACAGCGCGCGGCGGTTGGCATAGAGATCGCGCACCGCCCGATCGAGCCGGGCCGGATCGCCGGCGAGCGCCAGCACCTGGCGGTTGGTCAAGGCGACCAGCACCCGCTCGATGGTTTGGCTCAGCCCCCATTTGTGCTGCAGCAGGAAGAAGATCGCGAGCGCCGGCAGGCTGATCAAGAGGCCGATCAAGACCGCCCGCGCCGCCGCCGCGTCATGCAACTCGTAGAGCAGGAGGAAGACCCCGATCAAGGTGAAGAGAAATTGCACGATCAAGGTCACGGTGACTTCGACGATGACGCTGGCGCCGGCCTCGCTGCCGGCGACGCCGCGCGCCATGAGCAGGCGCACCGCGACGAGCTCGCCGCCGACGCGAGCCACCGGCAGCAGGCCGTTCACCGAATCGCGGATGATCGCGAACCAGGTGAGGACGAGCGTGCCGACGCGCGGCCGGCGGCCGAGCAGAGCGCGCCAGCCGGTCGAATCGATCGCCAGCATCGCCATATGGGCGGGCAGCAGAAGCGCGAGGCTCCAGCCGGCGATGTCGAGGATGTGCAGGATGTCGTGCACGCCGCTGCGCAGCACGAGATAGATCGCGAGCGCGATGCCGGCGACGCCCGTGACGAAGATCGTCAGGCGCAAGGGCAGGCGGGCGCGGGCGGCGGGTTGGCGGCTCACGAGGCGTCGGGCGCGCCATCACCCACAAGCGCGGCCGGGCGACGCAGGAAAAGGAGCGCCGGCTGCAGCACCAGGATCGCGACGATCACGGCGCAAAGCGCGATGGTCAGGGTCTCGCCCAGGATCGCCATGCCGGGATCGCTGGAGATCGCCAAACTGCCGAAGGAGCTCATGGTGGTGAGGGCGCTTAACAGCACCGCCTTCGGCGTGCTGGTCTTCAGCACCTCGGGCATGCTCATGCCGCGCCGCCAGCGCATGATGAGATAGATGCTGAAGGCGATGGCAAGCCCGATCAGGAGCGGCAGCGCGATGATGTTGGCGAGGTCGAACGAGAGCCCGAAAAGCCGCATCGTGGCGACCGTGAGCAAGGCTGCGAAGCCGAGCGGCAACACGACGACGACGACGTCGAGCGGGTCGCGCAGCACGATCAACAGCAGCAGCACGATGAGTCCGAGCGAGATCGCGGTCGCCTGGATGAAGGCGGTGACCACCGCGTCGCCGCCATCGACCAGCAACACCGGCGCGCCGGTCGCGTTCGGCGCGATGCTACGCACGTCGGTGACGAAGCGGCGCAGATTGTCGTCCTTGCCGAGATCGAGACGCGAAAAGAGCTCGATGCGTGCCTGTCCCTTGGCGTCGACGTAGCGGCTCTTGAGGTCGGCGGGCAGCGAGGCCAGGGTCACCGGCGCCGCGTCAAATTCCTGCATCAGGGTGCGAACGAGATAAGGCAGGCTGCCGATCATGTGCCGTTCGAGCGCGCCGAGCGCGCTTGCCGTCTTGCCCTTAGTGTCGAGAAACCGTGCCAGCGTCGCGGCGAGGCGCCGCGTCTGCGGCAGCAGCTTGGGGTCGGCGTCGGGGCGCTGGTTGTAGGCGACCAGGGTGTCGGCGAACTTGCGCAGCGCGGCGGCGATTTCGGGCGGTGCCGTCGGCTGCAGCGGGCCGACCGCCATCGGCGGAATCAAAAGGCCCATCTGGGCGATGACGTTGAGCTTGGCGGTCTGATCGTCCGGGATATAGCTCGCCAGGGTGAGCGCACGCGACACGCTCGGCAGCGCCGCGAGCCTGGCCGCGAGCTTTTGCGCCGCTTGCAAGTTCGGCTCCAGCAGCTCGATGGTATAGGGCGAGGTCTTGCTTTGCTGGAGGAGCTTGCGGAAGGTCGCGACGGCCTCGCTGTTCGGGTTCTGCAGATTCATCGGATTGAAGTCGAAATGGCTGGTCAGCGCGAGCGGCACCGCGGCGGCCGCGACCAGTCCTGCCGCCACGACGACGCCGATCGCGGTCCGCCGCCCGATCCGGCTTGCGATCCTGGTCTCGACGGTTCGGCCAATCGGCCGCCGTTGCACCCGAAACAGCGTCAGAAAGGCCGGCAGCGCGGTCAGGCTCGCGAACAGCGCGAAGAACATGCTGGTGCCCGAGATGAGGCCGAGATCGACGATGCCGGAATAGCTGGTCGGGATGAAGGAATAGAAGCTGCAGGCTGCGGCCACGGCGGCGAGGCTCAAGGGGCCGGCGATGCCGGCCGCGGTGCGTTGCAGGCCCGCCGGGATCGCTTCGTCGCCCTGCCAGTCCTCGCGGAAGCGAACGCAGAACTGGATACCGAAATCGACCCCGAGGCCGACGAACAGCACCGCGAACGCGACCGAAATCAGGTTCAAGGGCCCGAGCGCGGCGAGCGCGAAGGCCGCGGTCCAGGTCAAGCCCATGAATAGCGTGACCAGGCTCGCCAGCACGAAGCGGATGCTGCGGAAGGCGATGAAGAGAAGCAGCAGCACGAGCGAGATCGAGAGCGCGGTCGCGATCCCGGCGCCGCGCGAGACCGACTGAAACTGATCGTTGTCGAGCGCGGCGGAGCCGGTGAGGCGGACTTGCACGCCGTTCGCCGGCCCGAGCCCGAGCGCCTTGATCCCGGCCCGGATGGTGGCGAGGCTTCGCGCCGCCGGCTGCAACGAGCCGTAGTCGAGCTTGGGCTTGACGATGAGAAAGGCGCGGCGCTCACCCGCGCCCTCGGTCTGGCCGCCGATCAGCTCCGACCAGGGCATCCAGGCAGTCTTGCCCGCGGCGCCGGCCGCGACCGTCTTCTCCATCGCCACGAGGACGGGGTTGAGGTTGCCGAGCGGCGCCGCGGCGCGGCCCTCGGCGCCGAAGGCTTGGCCCAAGAGGCCGAGGAGCTGCGGCAGGGCCGGCTTGCGCGCGATGGCGACCAGCATCGGCTCGGCGGCGGCGAGGCGGTTGGACAACGTCCAGAGTTCATCGCGGCCGAGATAGAGCAGGCCGTTTTTCTCGAAGAAGGCGCCGCCGCCCGGCTGATAGACGCTGGCGATGGTGCTGGGCTGCTTGGCGAGCCAGCCGTCAAGCCGATCCGCCGCCTCGCGCGCGAGGCCCGATTCAGCGCCATCGATCACCACCACGATGGTGTCGCTGAGCTGCGGGAAGGCCTTGCGGTAGGCGGCCTCGTGCTGCTGGAAGGGGAGCTTGGTCGACAACAGCGCGCGCACGTCGGTGGTGATCGCGAAATGATCGGCGGTATAGGCGGCGGACAGCGCGCTCAGGGCAAGCAGGGCGGCGACCACCCAGGTCGCGCGGCGGGCGGAAAACCGCACCGCGCCCGCCACCAGACGGACGTAGCTCCGTCCCAGCCGATCCAGGGCGCGGCTCAGGGCCTGAAAACCAATCAATGGCACGGAACGTCTTCCCGTAATCTCTTGGGCGGCCCTTGGAAGGGCCGCCTTTTCCTCGGGTGGTATCGCGGAAACCGGAGACTATGTAAATTCCGCGCCGCCGTCATCTGCAATCGCGGGCCGCGCCGGCGCCGCCCGCCCGCGAGCGAAAAAGGGCGAGCCTATTCAAAGCCGAAAGCGGATTGGCAGAATCCATCTCAAGACTATATGATGGCGGGATGATAGCGGGGCGAAACCAGCCCTTGGGCGATAACGGAAACAGGCGAATGCGGGTTATTTTGGCGGAGCCGCGGGGCTTTTGCGCGGGTGTGCAGCGGGCCATCGATATCGTCGAGCGGGCGATCGAAAAGTACGGCCCGCCGGTTTACGTGCGCCACCAGATCGTCCACAACCCCCATGTGGTCGCGCGCCTGCGCGCCAAGGGGGCGCGTTTCGTCGAGGAATTGGACGAAATTCCGCCCGGCAGCATCACCATTTTCAGCGCCCATGGCGTCGCCAGTGCGGTCGAGGACGCGGCCATGAGCCGCAATCTGCCGGTGATCGACGCCACCTGTCCCCTGGTCTCCAAGGTTCATAACGAAGGGCGCCGCTATGCCGAGCAGGGCCTCGAAGTGGTGTTGATCGGCCATGCCGGCCACCCCGAGGTGCAGGGCACGGTCGGCCGTATTCCCGGCACGGTGCATCTGATCTCGACCGTGGCCGAGGTGCCGGAGCTTGTTGTCGCCAATCCCGACCGGCTTGCCTATGTCACCCAGACGACCTTGAGCGTGGACGATACCCGCGCCGTGATCGATGCCTTGAAGGCGCGCTTTCCGACCATCGTCGGGCCGGATACCAAGGATATCTGCTATGCCACGCAGCATCGCCAGCAGGTGGTGCGCGAGCTCGCCAAGATCGCCGACGTAGTGCTCGTCGTCGGCGCCCGCAACAGCTCCAATTCCAACCGCTTGCGCGAGATCGGCACGGAGCAGAACGTCAGCGCCTATCTGATCGAGGACGCGAGCGAATTCGATCCCGAATGGATCCGCGACGCCAAGGCGGTGGGCATCACCGCCGGCGCCTCCGCGCCCGAGGATCTGGTGCAGGATCTGGTGGCGGCGATCCGGGCGATCCAGCCGGTGGACGTTTCCGTCCTTGCGGGCGCCGACGAAAACGTCCATTTTCGCCTCCCGGCCGAGCTTGTCTCGGTCGACGATTGACCTAGTTGATCTCAGGTCGCCTGCTCGCACGGGAGTACTTCGTGGCCGTTCCGCTTCGCCAACAGATGCAAGTCGGTCTTTACGTCTTGAGCCAGCATCTCAAGGGCGTGAAGCGCTATCCCTTGGTGTTGATGCTGGAGCCGCTGTTCCGCTGCAATCTCGCCTGTGCCGGCTGCGGCAAGATTGACTATCCGGACGAGATTCTCAACCAGCGCCTCAGTGTCACGCAATGCCTCGAGGCGGTGGACGAATGCGGCGCGCCGGTGGTGTCGATCGCCGGCGGCGAGCCCTTGCTTCATCGCGAGATCGTCGACATCACCGAGGGCATCATCGCCCGGCGCAAGTTCGTCTATCTCTGCACCAACGCGCTTCTGCTCGAGAAGAAGATCGATCAGTTTCGGCCCAATCCCTATTTTACCTGGTCGGTGCATCTCGACGGCGACCGCGGCATGCACGACGATTCGGTATGCCAGGGCGGCGTCTTCGACCGCGCCGTGGCGGCGCTCCGCCTGGCCAAGGAGCGGGGCTTCCGCACCAACATCAACTGCACCCTGTTCGACACCGCTGAGCCTGAGCGCGTGGCGCGCTTTTTCGACGAGGTCATGGCGCTCGGTGTCGACGGCATCACGGTTTCGCCCGGCTATGCCTACGAGCGGGCGCCCGATCAGGCGCATTTCCTCAACCGGCACAAGACGAAGACGCTGTTTCGCGAGATTTTCCGCCGCGGCCGCGAGCGCTGGGCCTTCAGCCAATCGTCGCTGTTCCTCGATTTCCTCGCCGGCAACCAGAGCTATCACTGCACGCCCTGGGGCAACCCGACGCGCAACTATTTCGGCTGGCAGCGGCCATGCTATCTGCTGGGCGAAGGCTATGCCAAGAGCTTCAAGGCACTGATGGAAGAGACCGATTGGGACGCCTACGGGACCGGCAACTACGAGAAATGCGCCGATTGCATGGTCCACAGCGGCTACGAGGCCTCGGCAGTCACCGACGCGGTGCGGCGGCCATGGAAGGCGCTCGGCGTTCGTCTGCGCGGCGTCAAGACCGCGGGCGCGATGGCGTCCGAGATTCCGCTCGATCGCCAGCGGCCGGCACAATATGTCTTCTCGCGCCACGTCGAGCAGGCGGTGGAGCGGCTAAAGGAGACCGAGGTCCAGACCGGCGTCCGGCCCGCCGTCCCCGGCCGCAAGAGCCTCGCCGCCGGCGGCTAAAGCGCGCAACGCGGCGCGGCTGTCGCGGCCAAGGCGGAGCAGCGCCGGCAGGTCCGATGGCCGGCGCAAGAGCCCGAACAGCACCCTCCCTACCGCGATCGATCCCTGATCGGTGAGCGCGGCCCGCGCCACTGCGGGCAGGCTTGCCGCTGCGCTATCCGCGATGACGCGGAGCGCCGCGAAGGGAAGCCCGGCCGCCGCCGCGGCGCGCGCCACCGCGTGGCTTTCCATGTCGAGGGCGAGCGCTTCGCTCGCCCGGTAAAGCAGCGCCTTTTCCGCCGCCGTCGCGACTACGCGGTCGCTGCCGAGGAGGGGGCCGGCTTGCGCGCCGGGTAGGCGCGATAGCAGCGCCGCGCGCCACGCTGCGGCGGTTTCGAAGCGCGCGCTGGCGTCGATCACCTCGGTCGCGACGATCATCGTGCCGGGGCCGAGGCCGGGCTTGAGGCCGCCGGCGATGCCGAAGCTCAAGAGGCCGCGCACGCCGTCGGCGATCAGCCGCCGCGCCGCCGCTTCGGGTTCGGCGCCGGTGGCGATCCGCGCCGCCTTGAAGCCCCGCGCGATGCGGGCTTCGGCCTTGAATCCGGTGACGACGCCGATCGTCATCGCGGCGCCGGCTCAGAGGCCGAAGACGGGCGCGGCCGGGTTCGCCTTGCGGTTCCGGTAGCGGGCGAGGGCCCAAAGCGGGAAATAGGCGCGATAGCCGTGATAGCGGAGATAGAACACGCGCGGGAATCCGACCGCGGTATAGAACTCCTCGACCCACAGCCCGTCCGCCGTCTGCGTCGCGAGCAGATAGTCGACGCCGCGGCGGACCGCGGGATGCTCGTCGAGCCCCGCCGCCATCAGCGCGAGTAGCGCCCAGGCGGTTTGCGAGGGCGTCGAGGTCACGCCCTCGCCATGCGTCGCGCCCGGCCAGTAGCTGCGGCCGTCCTCGCCCCAGCCGCCGTCCTCGCGCTGGCGGCGGATCAGCCATTCCGCCGCGCGCATCACCTCGGGTGAGCGGCGGTCGAAGCCGAGCGCGCGCAGCCCGCACAGTACCGACCAGGTGCCGTAGATATAGTTGGTGCCCCAGCGGCCGAACCACGAGCCGTCGGCCTCCTGCTCGCGGCGGAGGAAGACGATCGCCGCCTCCACTGCCGGATGGTCCGGCGCGAAGCTGAGTTGCCCAAGCATGCCGAGGCAGCGCCCGCTGACGTCCGCAGTCGGCGGATCGAGAAGCGCGCCGTGATCGGCGAAGGGGATAGCGTTCAGGTAGTGGTAGGTATTGTCGGCGTCGAAGGCGGCGAAGCCGCCGTTGCGGCTCTGCAGCCCGAGAATCCATTCCACCGCGCGCGAGATCGACGCCGCGTAGCGTTCGCGGTCGGCGCGGTGCAGCGCCATCACCACCACGGCGGTATCGTCGAGATCGGGATAGTGCGGATTGGCGTATTGGAACGCCCAGCCGCCGGGCGGCACGTCCGGGCGGCGCGCCCGCCAGTCGCCGACCACGTCCCATATCTGCCGCTGGATCAGCCAGTCGAGGCCGCGGATCGCGGCCGGCGTGCCGGCCTCGCCCGCCTCGATCAGCGCATGGCAGGCGAGCGCCGTGTCCCACACCGGCGACAGGCAGGGCTGGCAGTAGCCTTCGCCCGGATTGTCGCCCTCGAGGATCAGAAGCTTGCGCAAGGCGGCCTTGGCGATGACCACGTCAGGGTGATCCTTCGGCACGCGCAGCGCGTCGAACATCATCACCGCGTTCGCCATCGCCGGATAGATGCCGCCGAGGCCGTCCTCGCCGTTCAGCCGTTCGCGCACGAAGCGCACGGCACGGGCGATGGCGCGTTGGCGCCCGCGCGAGGGGAACAGCGGCTCGGTCAGGCGCAGCACGCGATCGAAGCCGACCAGCGCCCGCGCCCACAGTGACAGGCCGGGCCGCGACAGCCAGCGCCGCTGGCGCACCGGCGGCGTGACGAACAGTTCCTGGACGTGGATGCCGTGCGGATTGCGCGCCTTGGGCTTCAGCGCCATCAGTACGAGCAGCGGCACGATCACCGTCCGCGACCAGTAGGAGATCTTGTCGAGATGGAACGGGAACCACTTCGGCAGGCTCATGATCTCGACCGGCATCACCGGCACCGCGCGCCATGGCACTTGGCCGAACAGGGCGAGTAGGACGCGGGTGAAGACATTGGCTTGCGCCGCGCCGCCGCGGGCGAGGATCGCCTTGCGCGCCCGCGCCATATGCGGCGCGTCGGGCGAATCGCCAGCTGCCTTGAGGGCGAAATAGGCCTTCACCGTCGCGCTCATGTCGAATTCGCCGCCGAAAAACAGCGGCCAGCCGCCGTGCGCGGCTTGGCGGCGGCGCAAATAGGCGGCGAGGCGGCTCTCGACGTCGCGGTCGATCTCGTCGAGATAGTGTTGCAGCAGGATGTATTCCGCCGGGATCGTGGCGTCCGCCTCGAGCGGAAAGAGCCAGTGGCCGTCCGGTTGCTGTTGGCGAATGAGCGCCTCGCGCGCGCGCCGCACCGCGGCCTGCAACTGGTCGGGGAAGGAGTCGGTCTCGCTAAAAGCCGTCGAGGGCTGCACGGGTGCTGTTGCCGGTGGATGCCAGGATCGTGCGGAGGCTAGCCCATTGCCCGCCCCGAAGCAATCGACCCGGCGGCCAAGGCGGACGGCGCAAGGGGCGGGCGGACGCGCTTTATTGCGCGTCGATCTTGCTCGTGCGAAAACTCCCGGTGTAGGGTCTCCCCCGTCTCAGCCCGCCGCCGCTCGCGGCCGGCGCCCCTTTGGGGAGGATTGGATCCGACATGGCGTATCAGCGCTACCGCGCGGAATTTGCGCGTCTCAGTCCGGCCGATCTCGCGTGGTGGCGGGAGCTTGCGACCAGCACGGCCTCGGATTGCCTCAACCGGGCCCAGAGCATGGCGGGGGCGATCAAGCCTTTGGCCCTCGGCACCCGGATGGCCGGTCCGGCCCGCACCGTCGCCGCCATGGTCGGCGATAACGGCATGGTTCACCACGCCATCGCGGCCGCGTTGCCGGGCGACATCCTCGTCATCGACGCTGGCGGCGTCGCCGATATCGCGGTCTTCGGCGAGGTCATGGCGCGGGCGGCCCTGGCCAAGGGCGTCGCTGGCGTCGTCGTC
>JAJYTL010000074.1 GCA_021793055.1 Pseudomonadota bacterium | reverse complement strand
GAATGGACAGATGAACCGGACGCGACGGCGCTTTCTGCAATCCGGCCTCGCCATGGCGGCCTTCTCCGGCACCGCGCCAGCGCTGGCCAAGGGGCTCGCGCCGTTCGATCTCGCCTTCGCCGGCTCGATGGGCGCGGTGATGAACGGGCCGATCCGCGCCGCGGCGGCGAAAGACCTCGGCATCGCGCTCCAGGGCCGCGCCCAGGGCGCCTATGGCCTCGCCCATCTGATCGTCGGCGGCAGCATCCGGCCAGATGCCTTCGTCTCGGTCACCGCCGGGCCGATAGCGCTGCTCTTCAAGGCGAAAAAGGCGGCCGAGGCGCTGGCCGTCGCGCGCACCGAGATGGTCATCGCCTATAGCCCGAAAAGCCGCTTCGCGGCGCGTTTCGCGGCGGCGGCGCGGCCGGGCGGCGAGCCGTGGTGGAAGATTCTGGAAAGCCCGGGCCTCCGCTTCGGCCGCACCGATCCGCATACCGATCCCTTGGGGGTCAACACGCTGTTCCTGTTTCAGCTCGCGGCGCGCCATTACGGCGCCCCCGATCTGCTCGCGCGGGTGCTGCACGGCACCGTCGACCCAGCGCAGATATTCCCCGAGCCGCAGGTCATGGCGCGGCTCCAAAGCGGCCAGATCGACGCCGCCAGCGCCTATGCGACGCAACCGCCGCCGCTGCACCTGCCCGCCCTTCGCCTGCCGGCGGCGATCAACCTCGGCGATCCGGCGCGGGGAGCGGATTACGACCGCGCCTCGGTCGCGATCGGCGGCAAGACCTTGAAGCCCTCGCCGCTTGTCTTCTATGGTGCGGCGCTGACAACCGCAAAGGACCCGGCGCTCGCCCGGCGTTTCATCCATTGGCTGCTCTCCCCGGCAATCGCCGCGATCTTCAAGCGGTACCATTATGATCTCCCGGATGGCGCCGCGGCCCTTCGCGCCTGAGACGGCGCGCCGCCCGGCCGCCGGCCCGTGGCTGCGGCGGGCCGGGCTCATGCTGTTCGTCGCGGCGCTGCTCTATCCCTTGAGCGGGCTGTTCGCCCCGGTCGGTTCCTGGCAGTGGGACGGCGACATACCGGGCTCGACGCTCGCCTCGGTCGCGACCTCGCTCGAACTTACCGCCATCGCGCTTCTCGTCATCGCCGCGATCGGCACGCCGATCGCCTGGCACCTCGCGCGCAAGAGCGGCCGGCGCTCGATCCTGTGGGAAGCCGCGATCCTGATCTCGGTGCTGCTGCCGCCCCTGGCGCTCGGCATCCTGCTCTCGCTCGCCTTCGGGCCCACGACCTGGATCGGGAGTCTGCTTCTTCGCATGGGACTCGCCAGCTCGAACAGCCCGCTCGCCTTCACCGTGACCCAGGTCTATGTCGGCATGGGCTATTACATCCTGGCGGCGCGCGCCGCTTTCACCGCGGTCCCAGCCGAACTCGAAACCATGGCGGCGCTGCTCGGCCGCAGCCCGGCGCAGGTCTTCTGGCGCGTCACCTTTCCTCTGTCGCGGCTCGGCCTCGCCGCCGCGCTCAGCATCGCCTGGGTGCGCACCCTCGGCGAGTTCGGCGCCATCGTCGTCACCGCCTATTACCCGGCCGGCATGCCAGTGCAACTCTGGATCAACCTGCAGGACCGCGGCCTGCCGGCGGTGATGCCGCTTCTCGTGGTGTTCCTGGTCAGCGCCCTGCCGCTTCCCTGGCTCGCCTATATCCTCGCCCGGCGGCGGCACCCGCACCATGCTTGACGCCCATATCGTCAAGCGCCGGCGGAGCTTCACCGTCGATGTCCGCATCCGCGCGGCGGCCGGCGAGCGGCTCGCGATCTTCGGCCCTTCCGGCGCCGGAAAAAGCTCGATCCTGTCCTGCATCGCCGGGCTGGAGCGGCCGGACGCAGGCGAGATCCGGGTCGGCGAGACGCGCTATTTTCCGCCGCCGCTGCCCCTTGAGCGACGCTTCCTCGCCTATCTGACGCAGGACGACCTGCTGTTTCCCCATCTTTCGGTGGCGGAGAACGTGCGCTTCAGCCTGTCCGCCGAGGCGGAGCGGAAAAATCGCGATTGGGTCGCCGAGCTTCGCCAGAGCCTCGGCCTCGAAGCGCTGTGGCACGCGCCGGCCGGCCGCCTCTCCGGCGGCCAGGCGCGACGCGCGGCGCTTGCCCGCATGCTGGCCCGCCGGCCGCCGCTGGTGCTGCTGGATGAGCCCTTCGCCGGCCTCGACCGGCAGGTGGTGCGCGAGCTGATCCGCCTGCTCGACCGCTGGCAGGAAAAGCTTCGCTTCACCCTGCTCCTGGTCGGCCACGAGGCCGAGGTGGTGGAACGGCTCTGCCCGCGCGTCTTGGCGCTGGAACAGGGCCGCGTGGTGCAGGAAGGCGCGTTCGCCGACTTGCGGGCGAAGCCCGCGACAAAGGTGCTGGCGCAGCTTTTGGCGCCGCTCTGAGGCCGATGTCAGCCGCCGGTCCGGCCGCCGGCGCGGTTCACGGCTGCGCCTCCGGGCTTTGCCGCGCCGCCTGTTCCGCCTTCAACGCCTTGACCTCGCGGCGCTTCGCCCGCGCCTCGCGGCGCCAGCGGCGGCCGATCCACCAGGCCCCGATCATGCCGGCGACGAGGCCGATCAGGATGCCGGCGAAGAAGACCTCGTACAGCCGCAGTTCCGCGGTCCAGGGCAGCGGATAGAAGCTGACCACGACGCGCGCCCGGTTGGCGATCGCGAGCAGCACCACGACCAGCGCCGCCGGCAGGCCGATCCAAAGCGCCGGTTTCATCGCCGCGTCCGGCCGTTTCCGCGCCGACGCCCGGCGCCCGGCACTTTAGCGCCGGATCGCGCCAAAACCATGCCGGCGCGCGGTGCCAACGACCTGGCGCATGATCTGGTCCGAAAAGCGGACCCGCTTTCCGGGATCATGCCCTAGGCATCGCCGCCGGCCGGCTGGTTGAGCCGCTCGCGAAGGTCCTTGCCGGTCTTGAAGAAGGGAACGCATTTCTCGGCCACCTCGACCGCCGAGCCGGTGCGCGGATTGCGCCCCACCCGGGCCGGCCGCTGCTTGACCGAAAAGGCGCCGAAGCCGCGCAGTTCCACCCGGTCGCCGCGCGCCAGAGCGGCGGAAATCTCGTCGAAGACCGTCGCGACGACCCGTTCAATATCACGGTGATAGAGGTGCGGATTGCGTTCGGCGAGCCGCAAGATCAATTCGGATTTGATCATTTCCTGCCCCGTTTCTGCCGCCACCCTTGTGCACGGACGCTCTATGGCCGGCGCCGCGCCCCGTTCGCCTCGCGGAAACGGGGCGGCCCCAGTCTCAAAGCTGCCAAAGCAGACTGGGGCCGTCAAGGATAAGTCGTTCAGCGGCCAGTAATATTTTCGCCGCCGGGGAGGTTCGGAGAGAGACGGACGGGCGGCCTATGCGCTCTTGCCGTCGTCGTCCCCGTCTTCCGAGCTTTCCGCCTCGCGCTGGGCGCGGGCACGGTTCATCGCCGCGCCGAGGATATCGCCGAGCGAGGCGCCGCTGTCGGAGGAGCCGTAGGCGGCGACCGCCTCCTTCTCCTCGGCCACTTCGCGGGCCTTGATCGAGAGCGAGATCTTGCGGCTCTTGGGATCGATGTTAGTGATCTTGGCATCGACCTTCTGGCCCACGGCGAAACGCTCGGGGCGCTGCTCGCCGCGGTCGCGGGCAAGCTCCGCCTTGCGGATGAAGCCGGTGAGCCCGCCGGCCAGGGCGACATCGATGCCGTTCTCCTGCACGGCCACGACCTCGCCGGTCACCACGTCGCCCTTGTTCAGGCTGACCGAGGCGAAGGGATCGGACTGCAGCTGCTTGATGCCGAGCGCGATGCGCTCCTTCTCGATATCGACGTCGAGCACCTGGGCCTTGACCATGTCGCCCTTCTTGTACTCCTGGATCGCCTGCTCGCCGGGCTGCTCCCAGGACAGATCCGAGAGATGCACCATGCCGTCGACGCCGCCATCGAGACCGATGAAGAGGCCGAACTCGGTGATGTTCTTGATCTCGCCCTCGACCACGGTGCCGGGCGGATGGCCGGCGCCGAAGGTATCCCACGGATTGGCCAGGCACTGCTTGAGGCCGAGCGAGATGCGGCGCTTGTGCGGATCGACCTCAAGCACCATGACCTCGACTTCCTGGCTAGTCGAGACGATCTTGCCGGGATGGACGTTCTTCTTGGTCCAGCTCATCTCGGACACGTGCACCAGGCCCTCGACGCCGGGCTCAAGCTCGACGAAGGCGCCGTAGTCGGTGATGTTGGTGACGCGGCCGACGAACTTGGTGCCGACCGGATACTTCGCCTCGACGCCTTCCCAGGGATCGGCCTCAAGCTGCTTCATGCCGAGCGAAATCCGCTGCGTCTCGGTGTTGAGGCGGATGACCTGCACCTTGACCGTCTGGCCAATGGAGAGAATCTCGGTCGGGTGATTGACCCGCCGCCAGGCGATATCGGTGACGTGCAAGAGGCCGTCGACGCCGCCGAGATCGACGAAAGCGCCGTAATCGGTGATGTTCTTGACCACGCCTTCGAGAATCTGGCCCTCGCGCAGATTGGCGACCAACTCGCTGCGCGCCTCGGCGCGGCTTTCCTCGAGCACGGCGCGGCGCGACACCACGATGTTGCCGCGGCGGCGGTCCATCTTGAGAATCTGGAACGGTTGCGGCGTGCCCATCAGCGGATTGATGTCGCGCACCGGCCGCACGTCGACCTGGCTGCCCGGCAGGAAGGCCACGGCGCCCGAAAGATCGACGGTGAAGCCGCCCTTGACGCGGCCGAAGATCACGCCCTCGACGCGCTGAGCGCCGGCGAAGGCCTGCTCCAGCTTTTCCCAGGCCTCTTCGCGGCGCGCCTTGTCGCGCGACAGCACGGCCTCGCCCTGCGCGTTCTCGATGCGCTCGAGATAGACGTCGACCGTGTCGCCGACCTTGATCTCGGCGCCCTGGCCGTGCTGGTTGAATTCCTTGAGCGGAATCCGGCCTTCCGACTTCAGCCCGACGTCGATGGTGGCGTAATCGTTCTCGATCGCGATCACCGCGCCCTTGACGACCGAGCCCTCGATGGCGCCGGCGGCGCCGGAGGTCTCGTCCAGGAGCATGGCGAAATTCTCATCGCCGGGCGGCATCTCCCCGCTGACAGTCGCGGTCTTGGCCATATGACTTCCTTCTTTAACGGCCCTCGCGGGCCGGCTATCGGTTGCCTGCAATTCTTCCCTTGCGCCGTTCTCCGAAACCACGGGAGATCGCGAAAGAAACAGGAAGAAACGGCTCACAACCTACGTTGGATGTAATCTTTCGCTTTGTTGAAGGCACCTTCTATATCCAAATCCGAAGTATCGAGCAAGTAGGCATCCGGGGCCGGCCGCAACGGAGCCACGGCACGACTCTGATCGCGGGCGTCGCGGGCCTCGATTTCGGCCAGAATTTCGCTTTCGCTGAAGCTTTGACCCTGGCGCCCGCCCAGGGCCTTATCCCGGGCCTTATCCGACGCCTTATCCGAGGCTGCGAGTTCGAGAAAGCGGCGGCGGGCGCGGATTTCGGGCCGCGCGGTGACGAAAATCTTGATCTCGGCCTCGGGGCAGACCACGGTGCCGATGTCCCGCCCGTCCAACACCGCGCCCGTGGCGCCGCCCGGCGGCCTAGCCGCGAAGTCCCGCTGATAGCCGAGCAGCGCCGCCCGGACCTCGGGAATGGCGGCGATCTTCGAGGCCGCGGCGCCCACCGCCTGGTCGCGGAGGGCGGCATCGGCGAGATCGTAGGCGGCGATGCCCGCCGCCGCCCGTATCGCCGCCGCGGCATCCGCCGGGTCGAGCCCGGCGCGCAGCATGTGCAGCGCGACGGCGCGGTAAAGGGCGCCGGAATCGAGATAGGCGAAACCGAAATGGCGCGCGAGCCTCCGCGCCAGGGTCCCCTTGCCGGCCGCCACCGGCCCGTCGATGGCGACGATCACGGCGCCTCGAAGCGCCCGCCGAGCGCCGCCATTGCGGCGGCGAAGCCAGGGAAACTGGTGTCGATCATGCGGCTGTCGTCGATCGTCACCGGCCGCTCGGCGGCGAGGCCAAGGATCAGGAACGACATGGCGATGCGATGGTCCATCTCGGTCGCGACCGTGCCGCCGCCGGCGACGCGGCCGCGGCCGGCGACGCGCAGGCCATCGGGATAGGTCTCGACCGCGACGCCCTGCGCCTCGAGCCCGGCCGCGATCGCCGCGATGCGATCGCTTTCCTTGACCCGGAGCTCACGCACGCCGCGCATCGTGGTCGGCCCCTCCGCCATCGCCGCGGCGACGGCGAGAATGGGATATTCGTCGATCATCGCGGGCGCCCGCTCGGGCGGCACCTCGATGCCCTTGAGCCGGCTCGCCCGCACCCTGAGATCGGCGACCGGCTCGCCGCCGACCACGCGCCGGTTCTCGATCGCGACCGCGCCGCCCATCTCGCGCAGCGTCTCGAACAGCCCGGCGCGGCGCGGGTTCATGCCGACGTTCTCGATCACGATCTCGGAGCCCGGCACGATCAGCGCCGCGACCGCCGCGAAAGCCGCCGAGGACGGATCGCCCGGCACGGTGACGGCCCGCGCCTTGAGCTCGGGCTGGCCGGTCAGATGGATCATCTGGCCGCCGCCGGCGAGGTCCTCGACCGCGACTTCGGCGCCGAAATGACGCAGCAGATTCTCGGTATGGTCGCGGGTCGGCGCCGGCTCTTCCACCCGGGTGACGCCGGGCGCGTTCAAACCGGCGAGGAGAATCGCCGACTTGACCTGGGCCGAGGCAACGTCGGGCCGATAGGCGATGGGCAGGGGCCGCGCCGCGCCCTGCACGACGAGCGGCAGCCGGCCGCCAGAACGGGCGACGACCGCAGCGCCGATTTGCTGCAAGGGCGCGGTGACGCGGGCCATCGGCCGGCGACAGAGCGAGACGTCGCCGGTGAAGAAACTGGCGAAGGGGTGGCTCGCGACCGCGCCCATCAAGAGCCGCACGCCGGTGCCGGAATTGCCGAGATCGAGCACCGCCGCCGGCTCCTGCAGGCCGCCGACGCCGAGCCCCTGGACAAGATAGGCGCCGTCCGCGGCGCGCGCGATATCGGCGCCGAGGGCCCGCAGCGCCGCCGCGGTGCGCAGCACGTCGTCGCCCTCGAGCAGGCCTTCGACTCGGGTCTCGCCGAGCGCGAGCGCGCCGAGAATCAAGGCGCGGTGCGAAATCGACTTGTCGCCCGGCGGGCGCAGACGGCCGCCGAGCGGACCCGCGGCGGGCGCGCGAAGGGGCAGGGACGAAGATCGGGCGGGCGCGGACATCGAGCCTCTTGCGACAGATAATGCTTGGCTTTTCCGGCGCGGCGGTGCCGGGATCGACAGCGGCCGGTGGTTTAGCACAATCGCGTCGCGCTCGCCAGCCGATGCGGCGTTGACAGGGGCCAAACGACGTGGCATTGGGGCGACGGCGACGCCGGCCTGGCCGGCCGCGCCGGTCCGGCCGATCGGGGCCGAGCATGGGAAGGGACGGTGATGGCAAAACCGGAGTGGGGCACCAAGCGGCATTGCGCCAGTTGCGGGGCTATTTTCTACGACTTCAAGAAGGACCCGATCTTGTGCCCGAAGTGCGGCACCGAGCATCATCCGGAAGTTCTTCTCAAGCCGCGCCGCCAGCGGCCCGACGGCAAGGCCGAGGAGGCCGAGGCGCGCAAGGCCGCCGCGCCGGAGCCCAAGGAGATCGTCGACGATGAGGCCGAGCGCGAGGACGTCGAGGGCGAAGATTTCATCGAGGACGCCTCGGAACTCGGCGAGGACGACGACGACGTCGCCGATGAGATCGTGGGCGCCGACGAGGAGGACGCCGAGGAGCCTTGATCGGCACGCCGATTTTCCGCTTGAAACGGCGACCCGCGGGACCTACTGTCCGGCGGTTTTCCGGCACCGCCGCCCGACGTCGCGGCGGCGCGTGGGCGGAACCAAGTCTGGGGCCATAGCTCAGTTGGGAGAGCGCTTGAATGGCATTCAAGAGGTCAGGGGTTCGACTCCCCTTGGCTCCACCAGTTTCCAAAGGCCCGGGCGCGCGACCGGGCCTTTGCCTTATCGACCGCGGCGCGCCGCGATGAGCCGCCGCCGGCGTTAGAATCTACTTGCAAAGGCGGCCGTTTGCCGCAATAACCCCCCGTCACACTCATTTGACTCTCTCGCGAATGGGGGATCCGGCGATGGCGCAACAGGCGGCGGCACGCAAACAGGAAGCCTTCACAGAGCAGCGGATCGGCAACGAGCCGGTTCTCGCCATGTCTTCCACTTCCGCGGCGCAGACGGCGGATCATTTCGTCGTGCGCGACGGCCTGCAGTTCGCCGGAACGCATCTGTTGATCGATCTCTGGGGCGCGTCGCGGCTCGACGATCTCGCCCATGTCGAAGCGATGCTGACCGAAGCGGTGGACGCGGTGGGCGCGACGCTGCTCAACATCGATCTGCATCATTTCCAGCCCGAGGGCGGCATCTCGGGCGTCGCCATCCTGGCCGAAAGTCACATGAGCATCCACACCTGGCCCGAGCGCGGTTTCGCCGCGATCGACATTTTCGTCTGCGGCGCCTGCAATGCCCACGCGGCGGTGGCGGTGCTGCGCCGCGCCTTCCTGCCGGCCCAGGTGACCTTGACCGAGCATAAGCGCGGCCTGGTTCCGTGACCTGGTTCGCGGAAACCCTCTATCCGAACGTCCGCCAGAGTTTCGCCATCGAGCAGGTCCTTTATCAGGGCCGCAGCGACTTTCAGGACGTGACGGTCTTCAAGACCAAAGATTTCGGCCGCATGCTGGTGCTGGACGGCGTGGTGCAGACCACCGAGCGCGACGAATTCGTCTATCACGAAATGCTGACCCACCTGCCGCTGTTCGCGCACGGCGGCGTTCGCCGCGTGCTGATCATCGGCGGCGGCGACGGCGGCATTCTGGAAGAAGTGCTGAAGCACCCGGTCGAGCGCGTAGTCATGGTCGAGATCGACGCCAAGGTGATCGAGGTCAGCCGGGAATGGCTGCCGACGATCTGCGGCCGCGCCTTTGAGGACCCGCGCGCCGAGGTGGTGGTCGCCGACGGCGCCGAGTTCGTCGCCGAGACCACGGAGCGCTTCGATCTTATCATCGTCGATTCCTCGGATCCCATCGGACCGGCCGAGATCCTGTTCGCGGTTCCCTTCTACGAGAACTGCCGGCGCTGCCTCAACCCCGGCGGCGCGATGGTGGTGCAGAGCGGCGTCCCGTTCCTGCAGGGCGAGGAGGCGGCCAACACCTACCGCCGCCTGGCTCAGGTTTATCCCCACGCCGGCTTCTATGTCGCGCCGGTGCCGACCTATTACGGCGGCTTCATGGCGCTCGGCTGGGGCGGCTTCCTCGATCTCAAGGCGAGCGCGGCGGCGGCGGCGCCCCGCATCGCCGCCGCCGGGCTCGCGCTGCACTACTACAACGCGGCGATCCACGCCGGCGCCTTCGCGCTCCCGGAGTACCTGAACGCCCGCATCGGCTAGCGCACGATGATTTTGGATTGAACCGACCCAAAATCATGTCCGTGCGCTGCTCCGATGGCGGGCGGCTGCCATCCGTATTCGCCCGCTCCGTGCGCGCCCCTACTTGACCTCGGGAATACCCTTTCCTAACTATGGTTTGGACGCGGTGCCTTGAGGGCCGCGGAAGAGACGGCGCTCCGCGAGGGGCCGATCGGGGTTCGGTCGCGGGGTTCGGCGGCGGACGCATCCGATCCGGGCATGCCGAGACAAGGGCAATCCCGGGCGGAAGGTTCGCGAGGACCGGAACGGCGTCATGCTCGCTCGTTTGGAGGAGGTGACCCTTGACCAGGATATCTGCGTTCAACAGCCCGTATCTGTTGGGCTTCGATCGCGTCGAGCGGGTGCTGGAACGGGTGGCGAAATCCGCCGCCGACGGCTATCCCCCCTACAACATCGAGCAGATCGGCGACGACCGCTTGCGCATCACGCTGGCGGTCGCGGGTTTCGGCGAGGCCGATCTTTCCATCACCATCGAGCAGAACCAGCTGGTGATCCGCGGTCGCCACCGCGACGAGGGTGAGCGCGTCTTCATCCACCGCGGCATTGCGGCGCGGCAGTTCCAGCGCGGCTTCATCCTCGCCGAGGGCATCGAGATCGCCGGCGCCACGCTCGACAACGGCCTCTTGCATATCGACCTGGAACGGCCGCAACCGAGCCCCGTCGCACGCACCATTCACATCGCCAAGGCGGGCGGAACGCGGGCCGGCCAGGGCATCGCGGTCAAGAACGTGGAGGAAGGCTGAGGAGGAAGGCTGGGAACCCAGGAAAGGCGCGGTTCCATAACGGGAGATCGTGTGATGAATGCAGACCGGATACCGAATCACTTGCGCCAGATTACGCCTCAGGCCTTCGCGCTTCTCGGCGCGCCGACGCTTGCCTATGTCCGTCCCATCGGAACGCCGGGCGAAGCCGGCGCGGATGAGACTGCGGCCAGCGGCTGGGGCATCTTCGCGGCCAATGGCCAGCAGATCGGCCTGACCGAGAGCCGGGACCTCGCCTTCGCCGTCGCCCGCCAGCACGATCTGGAGCCGGTCGACGCCAACTGACGGCGGCGCGGCCGCGCGCGGATCCGTGCCGAGGCGCGCGGTCGCCGTTCGGATATGCGGTCTGCTTAGGCGGCGTGCGGCGCGGCGGCTTCGGTGAGCAGCGCGTAAAGCGCCTCGGTCTGATCGGTGCCGCGCAGCTTTTCGCAGGTCGCGCGATTGCGCAACAGGCGCGACACCCGCGCCAACGCCTTCAGGTGGTCGGGGCCGGCGGCGACCGGCGCCAGAAGCATGAACACCAGATCGACGGGCATGCCGTCGATGGCATCGAAATTCACCGGCATTTCAAGCCGCGCGAAAAAGCCGTAAATGCGATCGAGATCGGGCAGCTTGCCGTGCGGCACGGCGATGCCGTGGCCGATTCCGGTGGTGCCGAGGCGCTCGCGCTCGAGCAGCGTATCGAGGATCTCCTTGTCGTCGCGCCCGACGCAGCGCCCAGCGTGGGCCGCGATCTCCTGCAACACCTGCTTCTTGCTGGACGCCCGGACGCGGGGAAGGATGCGGGAGGGATCGATCAAATCGGCGATTTCCATGATCGTCGACCTTAACGCGCGATGGCCGCGACGGCCACCCTTTCGGGCGCCGGCCGGGCATCGTGAGGCGATCCGCGAAGCGCCGCGCGCGCCGCCGCGCCGCCGCGGGCCGGGCGGACGCGCGAAGCCGCTTTGCTGGTGAAACCGCGCCACCCGGACTGGCGGCAGCGCGAGGCCATGCCACACTCAAGGGATTTACCGAACACGTCCGTCAGCATGCAAAAGTTTTGTGCAACTTCGCCGCGCCCCACCGATGCCGGCGCCGACGAAGGGGGCGACCATAGGTGACCGGTCCGCCGCTGTCAACCGCGCGGCCGGCGGCGCGGCGCCTCAGCCGGATGGGGCGGCGGCGGCGTTCGCGCTCGCCGGCCGCAGGAAGAACACCGCCTCGATCTTGTTGCCGTCGGGATCGAAGACGAAGGCGCCGCTATAGCTGGTGAAGGCCGCCTGCCGCGGACCTGGATCGCCGGCGCTCGCGCCGCCCACCTGCAACGCGTTGACGTGAAAGGCCCGCACCGCCGCGGCGCTCGGCGCGCCACAGGCCGCGGTCTGCGCCGCCTGTCACGGCAGCAACGGCATCGGCGCCAGCTCGGTGTACCCGAATCTGGCCGGACAGAAGTTCAATTACATCCTCAAGCAGCTGGAAGACTTCCGCAGCGGCGCCAGAAAGAACAGCATCATGAGCGCGATGGCCATGACGATCCTGCCGTCCAAGCATCACGC
>JAJYTL010000073.1 GCA_021793055.1 Pseudomonadota bacterium | reverse complement strand
GACGTAAGAGTGGCGGCGCAATCGGTGCTTAGCGCGGAACCGGGCAATGCGCGCATGCAAGAGATCGCGCATGCGGTGCAGGAGGGCGCGCAGGCCTATCTGAACCGGCAATATCGGGCGGTGGCGATCGTCGGCATCGTCATCTTTCTCATTCTCACTGCGCTGCTTGGCGTCAAGGTCGGCATCGGTTACCTGATCGGTGCGGTTCTTTCGGGCGCGGCCGGCTACATCGGCATGAACGTCTCGGTGCGCGCCAACGTGCGCACCGCTGAAGGCGCGCGCAAGGGGCTTCCCCATGCGCTCAGCATTGCCTTCCGTTCCGGCTCGGTCACCGGCATGCTGGTGGTCGGCCTCGCGCTGCTCGCGGTATCGGTCTACTACGCAATTCTCCTCGCCGGGTTCCACGCCACCGGACGCGACCTTACCGAGCCGCTGGTCGCGCTTGGTTTCGGCGCCAGCCTGATCTCGATTTTCGCCCGGCTCGGCGGCGGTATCTTCACCAAGGGCGCCGACGTCGGCGCCGATCTCGTCGGCAAGGTGGAAGCCGGCATTCCCGAGGACGATCCACGCAACCCGGCGGTGATCGCCGACAACGTCGGCGACAATGTCGGCGATTGCGCCGGCATGGCCGCCGATTTGTTCGAGACCTATGCCGTGACCCTGGTCGCGACCATGGTGCTGGCCTCGATCTTCTTCGTCGCGACGCCCATCTTGCAGGCGAAGATGATGCTGTTCCCGGTGGTCATCAGCGGCACCTGCATCGTCGCCTCGGTGATAGGTACGGCCTTCGTTCGCCTTGGCCGCAACGGCTATATCATGGGCGCGCTTTATAAGGGCTTCATCGCGACCGCGGTGATCTCGGCCCTGGTACTGATCCCGATCACCCAATGGGTCATCGGGCTCAGCAGTTCGTTCACCGCCGGCGCGACCACCATGTCGGGCTGGGATCTCTACTTCTGCGGTCTCGCCGGCCTCGTGGTGACCGGCCTGATCGTCTGGGTGACAGAATACTACACCGGTACTGAGTACCGCCCAGTGCAGAGCATCGCCCGGGCCTCGACCACCGGCCATGCCACCAACGTCATTCAGGGTCTCGCGATCTCCATGGAGGCGACCGCGGTTCCGGCGCTGATCATCGTCGCCGGCATCATCGTCACCTATCTTCTCGCCGGCTTGTTCGGCATCGCCATCGCGGTGACGACCATGCTGGCGCTGGCCGGCATGGTGGTTGCGATCGACGCCTTCGGCCCGGTGACCGACAACGCGGGCGGCATCGCAGAAATGGCCAACCTGCCGGAAGAAGTGCGTACCATCACCGACGCGCTCGACGCCGTCGGCAACACCACCAAGGCGGTGACCAAGGGCTACGCCATCGCCTCGGCCGGCCTCGGCGCGTTGGTGCTGTTCGCGGCCTATACCCAGGATCTCGAGTATTTCATCCACCACGGCATTCTGAAGATCGCGCCGGTGGATTTCACGCTCAGCAATCCTTATGTGGTGATCGGTCTTCTCCTCGGCGGGCTCTTGCCCTATCTCTTCGCCGCGCTCGGCATGACCGCGGTCGGCCGCGCAGCGGGTTCGGTGGTGGTCGAAGTGCGCCGCCAGTTCAAGGAGATCCCGGGCATCATGGAAGGCACCGGTCGGCCCGATTACAGCCGGGCGGTCGATATGCTGACCAAGGCGGCGATTCGCGAGATGATCATCCCGTCGCTGCTGCCGGTGCTCTCGCCCGTCGTTCTGTACTTCGTCATCCGCGCCATTGCCGGCTCCTCGGCCGCTTTTGCCTCGGTCGGCGCCATGCTGCTCGGCGTCATCGTGACCGGTTTCTTCGTCGCGGTGTCGATGACCTCCGGCGGCGGTGCCTGGGATAACGCAAAGAAGTACATCGAGGCCGGCAACTTTGGCGGCAAGGGCTCCGATGCGCACAAGGCCGCGGTGACCGGCGATACCGTCGGCGATCCGTACAAGGACACCGCTGGGCCGGCGGTCAATCCGATGATCAAGATCACCAACATCGTGGCGTTGTTGCTGCTCGCGATCCTCGCTCACTAAGGTCGATGGCCCGATCGCGGCCGGCCGGCAGACTCCGACCGGTCACGGTCGGGCGGCGACTTGCGTCGCTACGTTTCGGTCGAAATGACGGCGCGGCGGTTGCGGACGGCGGTCCGCCGGGCAAAGTCTAAGGACCGCCGCCTGCGCCAGAATTCCGATTGAAACGGCCAAGATTGCCGAGCAGCTGGTCGAAAAAAGTGAGTTTTCGGCCCCGGGTCGGGGTCACTTGGGGGTCGGGCTCGACGGTGCGGGCGTCCTTTAGACCGTAATTCTTGACGCTGGCCACCTTGCCCTGGTGGTTGAAGTGGATCGCCACCACCCGCTGCGCCACGACCTTCGGCGCGAAGATCGCCTCCGTCGCGGTCTCCCTGGAGATGTAGTACCAAGTGTCGTCGTGCTTGGGGAAGGTGGCGACGGCCGAGGGCGTGCCAAGGAGCTGCTCGACCTGCGCTTGCGTCATGGTCCCGGTTTTGATTTCTTTGAGCTTTGTGGCATCAAAGGCGTAACCTTGATAATCCATGCGTGGCGCGCAAGCGGCGAGAACCAACATGCTGACCGCGATGATTGCTGTATTGCGCAAGCGTCTCACCATTCGGCATCGTGCCGGGGCCGTCGGGCCGGCGGCAAATCTACCTGATACAAGAGAGTTGAGGCCGTGAACATCGCATCCGAAATCGAGCGCTGTCAATCATGACACGAATCCCGCCGCCGGTTTCCTGCCTGCCGACGCCGCCTGACCCGAGCCATTAGCCATGAAGATTCTGCACCGCTTCCGCCGCCAGGCGCCGAACGATCCCGCGAGCCTGCTTTATCAGGCGTTGGCGGCGCAATCGCGCCGTCCCGAATTCTATGTCGCAGCGGGCGTGCCCGACAGCCTGGACGGCCGTTTCGACCTTCTCGTCCTTCATGTCATTTTGCTGCTGCGCCGGCTGAAGGGCGAGGGGGCGGCCGGCCGGGCGCTCGGGCAGGCGATCTTCGACATCATGGTGGCGGATTTCGATCGCGCCGTGCGCGAGCTTGGGGTTGGCGACGTCGGCGTCGGCAAGCGTATCAAGGCGATGATCTCGGCCTTTTACGGCCGTCTCGCCGCCTATGATGCGGCGCTGGCCGAGGCGGACGATGCCACGCTTCAGGCCGCGTTGCGGCGCAATGTCTACGGCACGGTCAAGGCCGGGATCGATGCCGCGTGGCTCGGCGCGCTGTCGGCTTACGTTCGGCGCGCGGCCGAGGGACTGGCGCGCCAGGACGGCGCCGCGCTGATCGGCGGCATGATCGATTTCGCGCCGCCACCCGAGGACGCCAACCGGGCATTTGCCTGAGCCGGCTTCCCGCGGGCGCTTCTTCCGGGGGGCGGCTCTTTTTTTGCCCAATCAATGAGTTAATGCGAAAGGGAAAAGCCGTTGACCCTTGGCCGCCGAGCCACTAAGTTCCGGCGGTCGGAACGGCGGCCCTGGCGAGCCGGTTGGCGCCGGAGAGTCTGATCGATGATCCCGAAAGCTGTGGAAGACCTGTTTAGCCGAGCGGTCGACGTGGCCGAGGAGTTGAAGGCGCCGCTTCATCTTGCGATCGAAGCGGATGCGTCGGAGCGCGCCGGCTTGGCCGCGCGCTTCGATCTCGTCGCGCTCGATTCCCTGGTGGCGTCGGCAGTGTTGCGGCGGTTGGATGAGGGCGTTGCGGTGCATGTCGAGTGGCAGGCCGATGTGGTGCAGTCCTGCGTCGTCACCTTGGCGTCGGTCGAGGCCCATCTCGAAGAGGCGTTCGATCTTCTCTACGTGACGGAGGCGGCGCGCGAGGGCCAGCACGGCGTTCGCTTCGGCCTCGACGATCCCGATCCGCCGGAGCCGTTGATCGACGGGCGGATCGATGTCGGCATGGCGCTGGCGGAGCATTTCGGTTTGGCGCTCGATCCCTATCCGCGGGCGCCGGGGGCGGAATGGCCGGTGGCCGACGACGCGGCGGCCGGGAGCGAAGCAGCGCGGGCGCCGTTCGCCGTTCTGGCAAGTCTGCGTGCGAAGGGGTAAACTCCCGCCGCAGGCGAGGAATACGGAAATAGTGCCAAGAGAATAAAGAGGATTATCCGATGGCCGTACCGAAAAAACGCACCAGTAGCTCGCGGCGCGACATGCGGCGTTCGCATCATGCCCTGGCGCAGCCTGCGCGTGTCGAGTGCCCGAATTGCGGCGAGCCGAAGCAGCCCCATCACGTCTGCCGGGCCTGCGGCCACTATCGTGGGCGCGAGGTCGTGAAGGTTTCCTCGCCCTCTTGAGCTTCCGCTCGTGACCACGGCTCTTACCATCGCCCTCGACGGCATGGGGGGGGACCGAGCGCCGGACATCGTGGTGGCTGGAGCGCTCGAGGCCCACGCCCGTTTTCCCGACGTGCGCTTCCTTTTGTTCGGCGACCAAAACCGGTTGCAGCCGCTTGTCGAGAAGATGCCGCGGCTCGCGGGCGCGGTGGAGATCCGCCATACCAGCGAGAAGGTCGGCGCCGAAGACCGGCCGAGCCAGGCGCTGCGGCATGCCCGCCAATCCAGCATGCGGCTCGCGATCGACGCGGTCGCCGCCGGCGAGGCGCTCGGCGTGGTTTCGGCCGGCAATACCGGCGCGCTGATGGCGATGGCCAAGTTCGTGCTGAAGACCTTGCCGGGCATCGAACGACCGGCGATCGCCTCGCTGCTGCCGACCATGCATGGCGAGACCGTCGTGCTCGACCTTGGCGCCAACATCGAATGCAGTGCCAGCAACCTGGTGCAGTTCGCGATCATGGGGGCAAATTTCGCCAACAAGGTTCTCGGGCGCCCGCGTCCGACGGTCGGCCTGATGAACGTCGGCGTCGAGGAGCTTAAGGGCAACGAGGCGGTGCGCTCGGCGGCCGATATCCTGCGCAGCGCGCGCGGCCGCGGCTTCGAGTTCATCGGATTCGTCGAGGGCGATGACATCGGCAAGGGCACGGTGGACGTGGTCGTCACCGATGGTTTCACCGGCAACGTGGCGCTGAAGACCATCGAGGGAACCGCCCGGCTTCTGACCACGTTCCTGTCCGAGGCCTTCCGCCGGTCGCTGTTCTCGCGCCTCGGCTATCTCCTGGCACGGCCGGCGCTCACCGCGCTCAAGGCGCAATTCGATCCGCGCCAGTACAACGGCGGCGTCATGCTCGGCCTCAACGGCATCGTGGTGAAAAGCCATGGCGGCACCGATGCGACCGGCTTCGCCGCCGCTATCGCGCTGGCCGTCGACCTCGCGGCGGAGAACATCACCGAAGCCTTGATCGCCAATTTCAAGCGTTTCCAGCCGGGCGCCACGGTGGAAGCCAAGGCCGCGCTCAGTTGACCGGCGTGATCCGTTCGGTGATCGCGGGATGCGGCAGCTACCTGCCTGAACGCGTCCTAACCAACCAGGAATTGGCGGCGCGCGTCGATACTTCGGACGAATGGATCGTCGCCCGCTCCGGCATTCGCGAGCGCCGCATCGCGGCCGAAGGCGAGACGACGTCGCAGCTCGCGATCCGCGCCGCCGAACGGGCGCTGAAAGCGGCCGGCCTCACCGCTGATGCGGTCGATCTCATCGTGCTCGCGACGGCGACCCCGGATCTCACCTTTCCCGCTACGGCGACCCGCGTTCAAGCCGAGCTCGGGATCAGGAAGGGCTTCGCCTTCGACCTGCAGGCGGTCTGCTCCGGCTTTGTCTATGCCCTGGCGACGGCGGATAATTTTATCCGGCTTGGCCAGGCGAGCTGCGCCTTGGTGATCGGCGCCGAGACCTTTTCCCGCATCCTTGACTGGACCGACCGCACCACCTGCGTCCTGTTCGGCGACGGCGCCGGCGCGCTGGTGCTGAAGGCGGCGCCGGGACGGGGCGACAATTCCGATCGCGGCATCCTGGCGACCAAGCTGCATGCCGACGGTCGCCAGCATGATCTCCTCTACGTCGATGGCGGGCCCTCGGCGACGCAGACTACCGGCCATTTGCGCATGAGCGGGCGCGAGGTGTTTCGCCATGCGGTCGGCAATCTCGCCGGTGCTATCGGCGAGGTTCTGGCCGTCACCGGCATCGCGGCGGCGGATATCGATTGGTTGGTGCCTCATCAGGCGAACTTGCGTATCCTGGAGGCGACGGCGAAGCGGGTCGATATCGCCCGCGAGAAGGTGGTGGTCACGATCGAGCGCCACGGCAATACTTCGGCCGCCTCGGTGCCACTGGCCCTGGCCGAGGCGGTCGGCGACGGCCGCATCCGCCCCGGCCATCTGGTGTTGATGGAGGCGATGGGCGGTGGTTTTACCTGGGGGGCCTGCCTCGCCCGCTGGTAGGGGCGGATGTTGACGGACCCCGAGAGCCAAAGGTAGTTTCCCATAATAGGCAAGGAGCTGACCATGGCTGGACACACGGTGACCCGCGCAGAGCTGAGCGAGGCGGTCTACCGAGAGGTAGGCCTGTCGCGGAACGAATCGTCGGAGCTTGTCGACACCGTTCTCGATGAAATCGCGTCCTGTCTGAGCCAGGGGGAGACGGTCAAGATCTCCTCCTTCGGCTCGTTTCAGGTGCGCCAGAAGAGCGGCCGCATGGGGCGCAACCCGAAAACCGGCGACGAAGTGCCGATCGAGCCGCGCCGGGTATTGGTGTTCCGCGCCTCGCAGGTCCTGAAGGCGCGAATCAACGCGGCTCTGGCGAAGTTGCGGTGACGAAGTTTCATCCGGCGGTGACATGAACGAGATGCGGCAAAGCGGCGCCAGCAAGTCGCCGACGGCGTTCCGCACCATCAGCGAGGTGGCGGCCGAGGTCGGCGTGCCGCAGCACGTGCTGCGCTTCTGGGAAACCCGCTTTTTCCAGCTCCGGCCGCTCAAGCGGGCCGGCGGGCGGCGCTATTACCGGCCCGAGGATGTCGCCTTCCTGCATCGCGTCCGGCGGCTCCTCTACGAAGAGGGCTACACCATCAAGGGCGTGCAGAAGCTGTTGCGCGCCGGATCGAAAGAGGCCGAGGCGGGCGAGGCTGCCTTGCCCGAGGCAGCCGGCGGCGAAACGGCGCCGCCGAGAGCCGTGCCCGTTGCCGATCTGCCCGAGGCCGCCGGTTCGCGGCCGAGCGCCGCGCCGGCGTCGTCCCTGGCGGGGCAGCCGCACGGGCCGCTCGGGGCCGAGGAGCGGGCGGCGCTGGCGGCGATCCGGGACGAGCTCGCCACCCTTCGCGACCTGCTCCGTCACGAGCGATCCTCACCCCCGCCCGCAGCTCGGGGCGAGACGATTTTCCCTTTGCGTCAAGGCCTTGCGGCTGCGCCGCCGGGGCGACTTCGGGGTCCAAGGAAATCGGCGGCGTTTGCCGCGCCCCGCGTTGCCAGCTGCCGGCCGCGAAGCTATAGTGCCGCCGGTCGATCGGCCTGCGGGCCGATGGGCCATTGGGCCGGAGCGTAGCGCAGCCTGGTAGCGCATCAGTCTGGGGGACTGGGGGTCGTGGGTTCAAATCCCGCCGCTCCGACCAATTTTTCCAAAAGGTTAGATGGAAGGCCCAGCCGCCAAAAGCGGCTCTGGATACCAAGCGGATACCACGCCGGGCAGTCCGCGGCGGCTGTCCAAGCGAGCGAGCGCCGGCGAGCCCCGGCTCATGTCTCGGTCGCGCCGATCTGCGCCAGGACCAGCACCAGGCTCTGGTAGACCGGCGCCGGATTCGTGGCCTGCGGCGGCATGCGGCCTTCCTCCGCCGCCGCGCGGGCGAGCGTCCGCAAGACGGCCGGGAGCGCCGCCTCGGGGATGCTGCCAACCTTAGCGCCCCGATAGTTGCTCAATAGCGCCTGGATCGCCTTGGGGAGCCGCTTTTCGTCCACGCGGCCGTCGACCGTTCGGTAAGGCAGCTTCCAAGTGCGCGGATCGTTCGCGTTGCCGATATAGGCGAAGCAGCCGGCGGGCAGCTTGTATTTTTGATGGAGCAGCGTGCCGGCCGAGATCTCTGGGGGCGCGACGACGGCGCCGGGCGCCGCGGGCCACGCTACCGGCTCCTCGCACGGCCGATAGACCCCGTGCACGCTGAGCCACCAGAGCGCCGGCGGCGGCTCGGGGTGATCGAGATCGAGAAGCGCCCGGTCCTTAAGGACTCCATGTTCGATATTCGCGGCGTAGAAGAACCGGCCGTCGCTCGCGGCGATGCACGGGACCTTCTGTTCATCTGCGTACCGGCGCGCTTGCTGCAGGGCCGCCTCAAGAGCTTGCCGCCCCGGCCAGAGCGAGCCCGGTCGCTTCACCTCGACGACGAGGTATTTCGCGAGGTTCCGGCTCAAGACGATGTCGGCAAATCCTGTCTGATAGGCGATATCGCCCTTCGACCAGTCGAGCACTTCGGTGAATAGGTCCTCGAGGATCGTCTCGGCGACCTTCTCGGCTTCGTTTCCGTGGCGCAAGCGGTCGGCCCGCGTCGTGCGGAACCATCCCCACCGGCTGCTAATTCGTTCGATGCAATGCCGATAGGCGGAAAGCGCCTTGAACCCTGCTGCGGCCTCTTCCACGCCTCCCCTCCCCGAGAGAGGGAAATTCTACCGCCCGTTGCGGAGCTTTTGCCAGGGCGAAGGGCCTACATGCAAAAAGGCGCTCCAGGTTAGGACGGCCGCCTGCTCGACAGGTGCCCAGCCCCTCGGTGGTACAATTTCTTCTAGTCGCCGAATCGTAGTCGGGGTGGGCAAAGGTGGCCGAGCAAAATATCGATCAACAAAATGCTGCGCTCATGTTGGAACTGCAGAAGGTGCAGCTCCGGCTTCAGGAAGCCGCGGTCGAAAACGACAAGCATCGGACCTTCCTGCAGACGTGGGAAACCGACGTACGCCCGCACCAGGAGGAGTTCCTGCGCGCCGTGGATATGGGGCACGCTTACGCCAAGATGACTATCCAGACCATATTCTGGCTAAACGGCGGCGCGCTCGTCGCTTTCCCGGCCTTCGCAAAACTTGCCGGGGCGCAGTTCTCCGCTCACTTACCGAGGGCGCTTTTAGGCATTGGATGCTTTGTCCTGGGCCTCGTTCTAATTGCCATCACCAGCCTAGCGGCCTACCAAGCTTGCGCGGCGGATAGCGGCATGACCTCAGTGCGTCGAGAACACACCAAGCTGATCCTGCAACAGGGGCGAGACCCTCAAGAGCGATCCGAAAAGTGGGGCGAAAAAATAGGGGCGGCACTCGCGGCGATCGGCGCGGAACAGGAACGATCCCAGCGATGGCAGCGAACCGCCATTCGGTGCGGGATCGCGTCCCTCGCCGCGTTCGTAGCGGGCACCTTATTCGCGGCAAGCGTTCTGGCCGGCTGAGGGGGGCCAAATTGACCCGGGTCAACTTGAAGAAAAAGCCCTTGCGAAGCGGGGCCATCCGGAGGGGAGACGCGGCGCCCGGAACCGCCGTGCAAGGCGCCCCACCTTGGAGCTCCGCTTGACCTGTGTCATGGTTTTGCGACGGGTAATGTCACTGTATTGAAATATGACCCTCGGCGACGCCGTTGTCATAGCTCAGGAGATGATCGCCAGACTCGGCGCCAAAGCGGCGGCCGAGATGGAACAGAATGCCGCCGATCACGATGCGGTTGGCGATAGAGAAGGGGCGACATTCTGGCGGCGAGCCGCTTTGGCTGCGCGCTTGTTGGCGGGGACGCACGGCGAGGCGCCCGGCATGGCGCCCGACTGAATTTGATTAATATCTCCTTAATTTTTGCGCCCTATTCTTGTGGTTATGGAAGACCAGAACGCCACTGCTGTTGCAAAGGACATGCTGGCGACCTTTGGGCCTGGAGCGCTCTCAGTGGTCGAAAGCCGTATTCGCGAGAGTGCCCGCGATGGCAAAAGCTGCGGTGTGGAATTCTGGTCAGAGGTAGGCGCAGCCGTGAAAGACCTAACGGGCAAAGAACAGTCAGCTTAGGCTGAGACCCCTGAGCACGGCACTCATGCGGGGGGCGCCCGATCCACGCGGAAAGCAAAAAAATGCCCCGCCGAAGCGGGGCTGAGGTCGGGAGGTCGGCGAGGGTCAGCGTTTAGGCGACGGGCTGCGGGCCCGCGAAATCGACCACTTCTCCGTTGCCGTGGGTAAGCTCAAAGGCGCGCTCCCAAAGGGGATAAATCTCTTCCAAGGCATTCCAGAGCGCCGTCGCGGCCACCTCCACTACCTCGACGGGGACGGACTCCCGATGCGCGGCTAGGGCCGTGCGAGAACGCTCGATTCGCCCTCCGGGCGCGCCCGAGAGGGTCATCTATGTCGAATATTAGGGTGGCTTGCGTGCCATGTCGTCGATGCCTTGCCGGCGGTCGGCGGGCAATGCGCCGCGCTTTATCCGGAAAAGCCGATCTACGACATCCCGGCCTATCCCGAGCTTGCGGGCGGCGCATTGATCGAGAGTCTGGCGCGCCAGGCGGCGCCCTTCCGGCCGGTCTATCACTTGGGCGAGGGCGAGGTTGCGAGCGCGCTATCGGGAAGCGCCGCCGAGGGTTTCGTGCTGTCGACCGCCGCCGGGACGCGAATCCGCGCCAAGGCGGTGATCGTCGCCTCGGGCGGCGGCTTGTTTCGGCCGAATCGGCCGCCCTTCCCGGGCATCGAAGCTTACGAGGGCGTGAGTGTGCACTATGCGGTGACGCGACGGGAGGCCTTCCGCGGCAAGCGGGTGGTGATCGCCGGCGGCGGCGACTCGGCGGTCGATTGGGCGCTGGCCTTGAGCGGCATCGCCGCCGCCGTCCAGCTGGTGCATCGGCGGGCCCGCTTCCGCGCCCAGCCGGCGATGTGCCAAGCGCTCGAACAAGGCGGTCGCGGCGGGGCGCATCGAAACCGTGGTGCCCTTTCAGCTCGCGGCGCTGGAGGGCGATGGGCGAGAGCTCGCGGCGGTCGTGGTCCGCGCGCTGGACGGCGAAACGCGCCGCCTCGCGGCGGATAGCCTGCTGCTGTTTTTCGGTCTCGCAACCGATCCGGCCGCGGCAGCGAAACTCGGGCTCGCGGCGGCGAACGGCGGGGTTCCGGTCGATCCGGCGACCATGGCGACAAGCCGGCCGGGCGTCTCCGCCATCGGCGACGCCGCGGCGTATCCGGGCAAACTGAAGCTGATCCTGTGCGGCTTCGCCGAGGCGGCGATGGCGGTGCAGGCGGTTTACGCCCTGGCGCGGCCGGATCAGCCGCGCCATTTCGAGCATTCTACGAGCCGGGGCGTTCCGCGCGTCGCCTGATCGCGGCCATCGGCGCGTCGGCGGCTTCGCTTGTCGTTTCGAGCGCGATTTTTACCAACGCTTGAGCGGCGACGCGGGCGGTCGTCGCCGGTTCGCTCGAGCCGGTGACGAGCGCCGCGATGATGGCGCCGTCCATGAGTAGGCCGATCTGGTGCGTGAGCGCATCCGGCGCCAAAACGCCGGCGGCCTCGGCCAGCGCGCGCACGCGGTCCAGCACCTGACGCTTGTGATCCAGCGCCAAGGCGCGGATCGCCCCATCCGCCTTGTCGTGTTCGGCGACCGCGTTGATGAAGGCGCAGCCGAAATAATCGTCGCCGTCGAACCAGCGCTGCAGTACGTCGAATATCGCGACGAGGCGTTCCGCGGGGCCGCCGGGACAGGCATCGAGCGTCTCGTTGAACCATGCCCGCCAGGCGTCGCCGTGGCGGCGCAGGACTTCGTGCACGAGGCCGTCCTTGGAGCCGAAGCGCTTGTAGAGCGTCGCCTTGGCGGTGCCAGCTTCGGCCAGGATGCGATCGACCCCGGTGGCATGAATGCCCTCGCGGCAGAAGAGCCGCATCGCGGCGACAAGGATCTTGTCGGCCGGGCTTTGCGCGCCGGCGGGCGCGCCGCCGGCGTGTTTGGTCGCGATGCCGGCTTCTTCGGCTCCCCTCACCGGATCGCGCCGAGCCGAGCTCGAGTGCGGTCTTGCCGGATTCGGTAACATCGCGTCGGCTCCCTTCGATCGTCTGTCTCGCCCACCGACGCACCGGGACCGCGAGCATGCCAAAAAAACATACAGACTGGTCTGTCTTCAGGCAAGGACTCTCTTTGCCGGCGAGAAAAAATCCGTCTTTGGCTATCC
>JAJYTL010000072.1 GCA_021793055.1 Pseudomonadota bacterium | reverse complement strand
GAAAAGAACCGGCACGTGTTCGCCCCGGCGGATAGTGCCAAGAAAATCGGCGTCTTCGGACAAATTTCTGGCCAGTTCACTGTGCGAGAACTGACGACCGGCCTCGACTTGATCCATAGCAAGCGCCAAACGACCGGAGAAATTCTTCGCGAACTCTCCGTACTTGCCTTGGTTGGAGTTTTTCACGAGGTCGCGCCACAGCAGATCCGCTATGGCCTTTATCTCATCATCGGTCTTCTCAATAATGTTCACGCACGGTCCTTTGTGGCCTTAAGGGGGCAACAGGCACCCTGGCGGTTCTCTTGCGCCCCTACAGACGTTCAATGTGAACTTCCGGCTGCGGCTATTACTACGTGTCCTCACCGACCAAGTGATAGCAGGGCGCCTTCTCCATGGTGTATTCACCGGTTTGCGGGTCGCGGCGCGAAACGGTCAGCACGTGCCAGTTTTCGTCGTCCACCTTCATGGCGTCACCCCGGTAGTAGTAACCCGGCCAACGAGTTTCCTTGCGGAACAAAGTATGCTGCGTCACGCACTCCGCCGCACGATGCCGGTGCTTCAACTCCCACGCGCGCAGCAACTCGTGAGTATCCTTCGCGGCCAAGTTTTCAAGATCTTCCTCCATGATCTTGAGTTTCTTGAGCCCTATATTCAGGAGCTTTTCGTTAGTCATGTAGTTGACGGTCACCCCTCCGCAATACTCGTCCATCAACTTTTGCAGACGGTCCAGGCCCTGCTTTGGATTGATGTAGTGCGGGTTGACGTCGCCCGCCACAATTGCATTGCGGTAGACCTTGTAGTGCTCAAGCGGCTTATAGATCTCTTTCCTGCGGCGGGCGATCTGATCTTCAGAGACGACGATGCCCTCGGCCTTCCCGTCGTCGATGTACTTGCAGGCCGCCTTTGCGGCGAGACGGCCTTCGGTGAAAGATCCGGATGAGAACGCGTGCGGCGTGCCCCCGACGGCGTCACCGGCGCCGAACAGACCTTCAATGGAGGTCATGCGATTGTAGCCCCAGAAATACTCGGGCGGAGAAACGTCCTCGGGACCCGAGCACCAAGCGCCTGAGCAAGTCGCGTGGGAGCCCATCACGTAGGGCTCGGACGTGGTCAGCTCGGGATTCTCGTTCTTCGGATCCACATCGGTGGCGGCCCACAAGACGGCTTGGCCGACGGTCATGCCGAGGAAGTTTTCCCAACCGACCTCTTCCAGATGAGGATCCTGGAAGGCGCGCATGGTCACCATGTGAATGGGGCCGCGGCCGGCATTCACTTCACTGATCAAGGCATGGTTCCGTAGACAGGTCGGGATCGGCCGATGGGTTAGGTGCGAAGCTTCCGGATCCAGATATTCCTTGCCGACCATTTTCTGGAGTTCGGGGAACCATCTGGATTCATATTCTTCGCCCAGACCATTCTGCGTATAGGTCTTTAGGTGCAGGAAGTAGGCGCCGACGGGGCCATAACCGTCCTTGAAACGCGCCAGCACGATGCGGTTTTCCATCTGCGTCATCTTGGCGCCGGCATTGATCATGAGCCCATACGCAGACGCGGACGACCAGGGCGCATACCAAGTGCGCCCGGAGCCTTCGCCCACTGAACGCGGCTTGAAGATGTTGGAGGCGCCACCCGCGCCGCATATCACGGTCTTGGATTTAAAGACGTGGTAGTTGCCCGTGCGTACGTTGAAGCCGACGGCACCTGCAACCCGGTTCTCCTTGCTTTCATCCATCAGAAGATGGGTGACGCAGATGCGGTTGAAGACCTTGTCCGCGGATTTCTTTGCGGCCTCGGCCACAATGGGCTTGTACGACTCGCCGTGAATCATGATCTGCCATCGCCCCTCTCGCAGATACCGCCCCGTTTCGGGGTTCTTCATGATCGGCAGGCCCCACTCTTCGAATTGGTGCACCGTGGAGTCAACGTGACGGGCCATATCGAATAGCAGGTCTTCGCGCACCAGACCCATCAGATCGATACGAGCGTAGCGGACATGGTCCTCCGGGTTATTTTCACCCCAACGGGTCCCCATGTAGCAGTTGATGGCGTACAGGCCCTGGGCAACCGCACCCGAGCGATCGATATTCGCCTTTTCGGCGATGACAATCTTCTTGTTCTGGCCCCAGAACCTGGCCTCCCAAGCGGCACCAGTGCCGCCAAGGCCTGCACCGACGACCAGAACATCGATGCCGTCTTCGACGATCGTTTGGTAAGCCATCAGTAATACACACCTTTCTTCATCTTGAGACCGGTGGACTCAAGCGTGTGCAACCCGCCGTCATCCATGCGGATATATTTCGGCTCATTGTACAACAGCTGACCATCGCGCATTTCTTGGCTGGGCCCAGGAACATCCGCGAGCTTAGGGATCGCCTGGCCCCAGGGTTTGGTGGTGATGGGCGACAGGAAATTCTTTTCCGTACCGTTGCGGAATTTGATTCTCCAGGCGATCGTGCCTTTCTCTTCGTCGCGGTCAACGCTAACGCTGTGACCGAGCGGCGCGAAATCGCCATACCCGCGCACATCGATAGCATGCTGCGGGCAGGCCTTCACGCACGAGTAGCACTCCCAGCACATATTGGGCTCGATGTTGTAGGCGCGCCGATAGGTCTTGTCGATGTGCATGATGTCCGAGGGACAGATGTCGACGCAGTGTCCGCATCCATCGCACCTTGTCATATAGACGAAGGTCGGCATAAGTCTGGCTCCTTATTTGTTCCGATAGAACGTGCAGGCTGCTTCCTAATAGTGGCGAGGGGCTTCGCGCTTGATGCCAAGCCCCATTCGCACCGGAGCGTTTCGCAACAGTTCCATCGAGTGTCTTTTCTGTTGTTCAGGATCGTCACGGGTCTGCGTTGGCAAGTTCATGGCCGAGCCATTGGCCTTGGAGACGCGCTTCTCGAACGCCGCAGCTGGCTTGAAGAACATGTGCGAGAACTTCGACCATGGGATCGAGCCGAACAGCACAGTGCTGGCAATAAGGTAGAGCGCCAGGAACACATAATCCCAGCCTGCGACACCCGCGGTCTGCAGCCAAGCCCAGATCAGACCGAAGGTCGCGCTGAAGACCAGCATGGTGACGAAAAGATCGGCCCGCATGAGGCGGAACGGAGATTGACCTTCGGCGGCGACATCGACACGAATGAAGAACCAGAACCAGTAGCCGCCGAGGCAGATCATCAGTGCGCCGATGTACCACAGCGCCGCCACGACGGTGGGCGTTGCCACGGCCGGCGTCGGATAGCGGAATACCATGATCGCGGTGGAGACGACGTAAATCACGAAGCCGTACATGCCCAACAAATGCGCAATACGGCGGCGCTGATTGCAGAACTCGCCCGAGGCCGCCACGTCAACCACCGCAGTTTGCACCGCGATCGCAATCTTCTCGCCACCGCCGACAGACCTCTTTGCCTTCTTCTGTGAGTCGCGCATGTTCGCAAAGAAGTACTTAGCGCTGCCTTTATGGACGACATCGAACAGCGTGCCGACGACGACCAGGACGATCATCACCAGGACATAGGCCTGCATGACAGCCGGCGGTATCGACGCCGAGAGATCGGCGAACGGATTAAGCACGGATATTTCCCTCCTCCCCAGACCCCCCAGAGCTTGCCGTTAGGGTATCCTTAGCGGCCGACAGTGACAACAAACGTTTTTATCTATTACTTTTCTTATGTTAATCGATATAATAGATTAATTATGGCTATGACCCTGATTCAACTGCGTATTTTCTTAGAGGTTGCCCAACGCGGCCATGTCACGCGTGCCGCCGAGGCGCTAAACATGAGCCAGTCGGCCGCGTCCGCTGCCATTGCGGCGCTGGAAGCTTCCTGTCAGGTCAAACTCTTTGACCGTGTCGGCCGCGGAATCCAATTAACCGAGCCCGGCAGAATATTCATGCGCGAAGCACGCGCGGTACTCGACCGTGCTGCTATGGCGCAGTCGGTGCTGCAGGATCTCGCGGGCAACCCCGCCGGCCCGGTCGCCATCGCTGCCAGCCAAACGATTGCGGCACATTGGCTTCCCCGTCGGCTCGCCGCCTTTTACAGCGCTAATCCGCGCGTGCGCCTCAATGTCGTGATCCGTAATACGCACGAGGTCGAAAGCGCCGTCGTGGAAGGTGAAGTCAATGTTGGACTTGTGGAGGGACCGACCCAGCATTCGGCGTTGATCCGCAGGCGGATCGACCACGATCACATGGTCATGGTCGTTAGCTCCGGTCAGTTACCTTTGCCTGTAAAAGCGGCAGGCGAGATCGACCTTCGCGCCGTCAACTGGGTGATCCGCGAGCGTGGCTCAGGCACACGCCGTGGGCTAGAAGACTTGGCTGCGCGCGAGGGTCTGTCGCTTAACGACCTCAATATCTTTCTTGTCCTGCCCAGTAACGAGGCGGTGCGCGAAGCCGTCGAAGCGGGTGTCGGCGCGACGATTATTTCGCGCCACGTTGTTGCCTCCGCCATCGCCGCCGGGAAGCTCATCGAGATCCCGATTGACTTGCCACAACGCGATTACGCACTGGTCCGCCATCGCGACCGCCATGCAACGCCGGCAGAAAAGGCTCTCGTTGCGTATTTAACCAATGTCGGCCGCCCGGAATGAGACGCGCGACGACAGTTCCGTTACGACATGCAAACCCAGAGCGCGTTTGAGATCGTCGCGAGTACGGCGCCCATCGGCGTAACGGGCCATCCCGCGATGACCTTGCCGTGAGGCATAAGTGACCACTTTCCCATCGGCGCGATGTTGATCGCCGAGAGATTCCACGAAAGCACCATCTATCGCGCCGCGCCCGCTTTCGAGCAAGGGACGGGCTGGCATCAACTCTAGATCGGGTAGGCAGAGGCTGCTCTACCTGCTCTACCTGCCTGCCGTCCGCTGCCGCAGGTTTTCGCCAAAGCTCAGCAAGAACATCAGGCTCTGCTGAGCCTCCGGCTTCGAGAGCAGCGAGAGCGTCGCCAAGAATCCACCCTTAGCCGGAATTCTGGCGCTCTTCGAGGCGGCGACGTCGAGCGCTTCGCGCGTGTTCTCAGCGAGTTGCCCCATAGCCTCGTTACCAACCGTATTGATCATCTGCTCGAAAAAGGTGAACAGGCGTTCGACGATATTGTCGGTCGACGCGTTACAGGCAGCATGCAGCAGCACCACCAGATCAAACAGCGTGCCCAGGGCCCCGACCTTGTGGAGCTCGGTCAGCCGATCGATCAAGGCATGCACGGCGGCGCTTGTCTGTTCGTCATTCAGGCGGTCGAGAAGCTCGAGCGCGTTCGAGCCGGTGACCGCGAGCCGCTCCACCATCGAATCGGTCAAGGCCTCGCGCGCCGCTAGGCTCAATCGCTCGATCTCGCCGATGGGCCGATTGGACATCCCTGCCTCGTTCATCACCGCCCCTCCTACAGCATGCCTCTGGCGGAGAGCCAGTAGAGCCGATTGTACGCGAGCTTGAACCAGTGAACCATCTGCGAGGGCGGCCCGGGATTGGGCGGTGTCGTATAGTTGAACCACACGTAGGTGCCGGAATGGAGGCCAGTCTCGACGAAGCAGAACACTTTGCCGTCATAGTGCCGCGCCCAGCGTCCCTCCTTGATCAGCGACGCTATGTTGTCGATGATCGTGTCGGCCTCGAAATGCGCTGTCGAGCCCGCCTTGGATATGGGAAGGCTCGTCGTGTCGCCCACCACAAACACGTCGCTCGAGCCCTCGCGGAGAAGCGTAGTGCGCTGGGTCGGCACCCATCCGCCGGCGCCGAGATTCGAATCGAGAATGACCTGCTGGCCGGTGTGCGGTGGAATGGTGATAAGGAGGTCGTAGTTGAGTGTTACGCCCTCCTCTGAGGTGATGGTCTTCGCCTTGGGATCGACCGCCTTGGTGTTGAAGAATGTCTCGGACTTGATGCCGTGGCGCTGAAACTCGGGCACCGCCCAGTTCGCCACCGGCTCCAGCGAGTGCAACCGCCCGATCGGGTAGGTGTAAGTGATCTCGCTCTTGTCCAAAATCCCCTTGCCCGCGAGATAGTCGCGCAGCATGAAGGTCACTTCGAGCGGCGCTACTGGGCACTTGTGCGGGGCGTTGATGTTGACCACGATCTTGCCGCCCTCGAACTTATCAAGCGCGTCCCGCATGCGCCGGGCACCCTCGAGGTCGTAGAACCAGTGACCGCCCTCTGTCATTCCCGGAATATTGTCCGGCCGAATACGTGAACCCGTGGCGATGACAAGGAAGTCGTAGGAGTGACTATTTCCGGCCTCGGTCGTGACAATCTTCTTCTCAACATCGATATGCTTTGCGGGATCGACGAAATAGGGCACGCGCCGGTCGAGAACCTTGCGCTGCTCGCGGAAGAGCTCAGACTCTCGCATGCGCCCGAAGGGCACATAGAGCAAGCCCGGCTGATACATGTGGTTCTCGGAGGTGCCGAGCATGGTGATGGTGACGCCGCCGGCCGAAAGCTCCTCCCGAAGCTGACGGCAGAGCCCGTTGGCCACTATCGTTCCCGCAAGCCCGCCACCAACAATGAGTATTTTTTTTGCCATCTGAAACGTCTCCTCCGTTATCGACCCGCCGCCTCTTCCCGAGGTCTTGGCCGGCGCGGTCGGTTAATCATTTTGCCTTACGCACCACGATCCTCCAGCAATCAGATTCCTGCGTGACGCCCACCATATCGTGGTGAACCTTGTTGACCCATTCGGGAATGTCCTTGGCCGATCCCTTGTCGCTGGACAGCACCTCGATCTCGTCTCCCACGCTTACCAGCTTCAGCGCGGCAATCAGTTCCATCAGCGGGCCCGGGCAAAAGGCACCCCGCGCATCGATCCGTCGTCTTTCGGCCATGATGATTGGCTTCCTTCCTCCCGCTACAACGTGACGAACTGGCCGGTCTCGGAGTCGGACAGAAACTTGGTGAGCCCGAGCGCGCCATCGAAAAGCCCATCCTGAAGACGATCGATGTCCCAGCCCTGCACATCGAGAGCCATCGAGCAGGCCCACATCTTGAGGTCGCCGAGATCCTTGCCTTGCTGAAATAGCGTTAGCGCGTCCGGCGCATGCCTCTCCTTGAGAAGCCGCGAAAAAGCGCCGCCCTGATAGCGGGCCCCAGGATCCACATCTTTCGCGAAGGCCAGAATCGCGTTCATGCTGACGAAGACCTCGACCGGGCGCTCGGAAACCGCCGCCACCGACGCCATCATCGCCGCCATCTGGAGCTTCTCGTGCTCACCCGAGCAAAGAAGGATGTACAAGGGGCTGGCCGCCATGTTGTTCGCCTCGCTGCGCCACCGATCACGCGGTGCGTTTGATAAGGAAGCTAAAGATCTTGCCCTCGGCCTTCGATTCAACGAGCTGGTTCCCGGTGGTACGGCAGAAGGCCTCGAAGTCCTTCACCGCGCCGGGATCGGTCGCCACCACCTGGAGCGTGCTGCCGATCGGCAGATCCTTCAGCGCCTTCTTGGCCCGGAGGATCGGCAGCGGGCAGTTCAGGCCTTTCACGTCAAGAAGCTGATCAGCCATTTCCTTGCCTCTTCGGTATCGCACATCGCGACCCCGGGCGCTCCGAGCCACGATACGAATTCCTCCCTGTTGAAGCGGGCAAGGTCTTTAGCTCAGCCCGGTTCGATGCAATCGAAATTGGGCTGATCTGACCTTGCGCCGGAAGGAAGGCGCTCGCGCGCGGCCGCGCCTTGCTCGCTTCAACTACCCGTCCGGTCGGCCCCGCTTTCTGCTCAAGGCGAGACGCTCGCCGATCCACCCAGAGATTATTACGCGAATGCACTGTGGAATGCGAGTCCGATATTGCAATGCATTTGTTACTTGTTTCTCTTCGGCGCAGCGGTCCGGCGCGGTTGGATTTACTCGGCCCTGGCAGGCGCGTCCTGGGCCCTGGGCATCCGAACCGAGGGGCTGCGTCTAGCCGGCTTCTTTTCTGTCCGGACCGGCGCAGCGCGGCGCGTGCGGCCGCCGACCCCATCCGGGCAGAACATCTCATAGAGCAGCCCGATAACCCGGAGCGCCTCGAGGCTGGCGATGCTATAGAAGATCTCCCGCCCGTCGCGGCGCACCTGGACAAACCCATCGCGGCGCAGGCGCGCGAGATGTTGCGAGAGATGAGGCTGACGCATACCGAGCCGCGTCTCGAGCTCGCCGACCCGCATTTCGCCCACAGCAAGGTGACACAGAATGAGTAATCGGCGCTCGTTCGCCACTGTCTTGAGGAAACCCGCCGCCCGGCGAGCGCTCCGCTCCATCTTCGATATATTCATCTATGACTGGTCCCAAAGGCTACGCAATACAGATAATGGCAGACCATGAATTTTGGCCGAGAAGTGCCATGACGCCACATGCATTGTGCGTTCTCACGCACATGCTGTCCGCCATTCGACCGAAAACACGTTCTTTTGCTGCACGACGGAAAGGTGTCTTCATGTATCCTCTGCAACAAGGAATTTCAACCGTGTCCCAAGGAGATCCAAGCATCGCCCTCGGCATCACCAGGACCAGGCCAAATCGACTGGTGCCGAACAACTTTGGCTCGCACACGGGCATTCAAGGAGCGAACCGCATGCGCCAGTGGCGGCTTGGTGTGCGATCCGGCACCCACCCTGCCGCCCGCCTCGTAGGCATGCCGATCATGCAGTGCGTTTGATAAGAAAGCTGAAGACCTTACCCTCGACCTTCGATTCAACGAGCTGGTTTCCGGTGGTACGGCAGAAGGCTTCGAAATCCTTTACCGCACCGGGATCGGTCGCAACCACCTGGAGCGTGCCGCCAATCGGCAGGTCCTTCAGAGCCTTCTTGGACTTGAGAATGGGTAGTGGGCAGTTCAAGCCTTTCACGTCGAGAAGCTGATCGGCCATTTCGTTTTCTCTCCTGGAGGAACAGCAGTCGCCAAGGCCCGCCGCCGATTGGATCACTACGCTTCAGATGAACAGGTTTATGTCGCAGTTCATTGCACTCTCGATATACGTCGCGGCGCCGCCGAGCACGGGTCCTTCGATCAAGTCTTCCATTTTGTACTCGAAGAGGTCCATGGTCATCTGGCAGGCAATCATCTTGACATCGGCATCGATCGCCATTTGGCGCAGTTCGTCGATCGAGGCGACGCCTTTCTTTTTGATCAGATTCTTCATCATCGCCGTCGCCATCGAGCCCGCACCCGGCATGGCGGAGAGTAGATTTGGCATCGCCATATGCATGCCCATCATCGGCATCTTCATGGCCGGATTACCAAGGGTCGTAACCTTGAGATCGAGATTCCTCTTCAATAGGGTCAGACCGTAGAAGGTGAAGAACATGGTTACGTCCAACCCCATTGCGGCGGCCGTGGTGGTTAGGATGAACGGCGGGTAGGCCCAGTCGAGCGTCCCCTTGGTGACGATGATCGACATGCTCTTCGGCTTGTTGCTTGCTTCACTCGCCATGGCTTTTCAACTCCGCCTTTAGGATATCTTATCGTCGGCCAACGCTCTCGGCTTACCGCACCTGCCGCACATCTAGGGTTAGCGCCTGCTCAGGCGCATCCCGCGAATCCATCAGCGGTCATTTTCGCCTCGTAGACCGGAGCGACCGTGGCGCCGGGCGTCAGTCCGCCCTTGGCCGCCGTCCAGTCGGCAGGCCGCAGCTTGACCAGCCATCCGGTGCCGTACGGATCGCTGTTCGCGAGCTTCGGATTCGTAGCGAGAGCCTCGTTGGCCTCAACGATCTCGGCATCGAAGGCGACCTTCGCCGGGCCTACCCATTTGCCGGACTCGATTGTGGCGCAGGACTTTGTGGCCTGCACTGCTCGACCCGCCTTCTTCGGCGTGAACGCGACCAACTGCCCCGCCATCGCCGCGGCGACCATGGTCATGCCGAGGGTCACCGTCCCGTCCCCGTTGTCGCGGTACCAGATATTGTTCTCGACATCATAGAGAAGATCCTCGGGAAGGTTGCAGCCACGCACGATCGCCATTGCAGTTTCTCCTCTTCTTAATCGGACTCCGCCGATGACGCGTCCTGCGCGTGCAGCGGCCGTGACGAACAGCAGAATTCTCCGAATCCAGCGACCTCGAGCTTGCTACTGACAAACAGGGCAAGGTGGCGCGCCACCATGGCCTCAAGACGAAGACGCTGCGCCACGTCAGGATGTCCCGGCCCCGCCTGTACGAGGTTACGGTAGTAAACCAGCTCGCGACAAGTTTCGCGGCAAGCATTGAAGCTTGGATCCCCCTTTGCGGCTCGGCGATGCAGTCCGAGTAGCCGGAAGCCCTCGACCCGAGCCTCAGTTGGTTGCCGGTTATGAGCGACAAGCCAGCTCTCGAGAACGGACTCGCCAAGAAGCAGGAGTTCCTCGCCGAGCTCCGGGGCCGCCGCGACCAGAGCATCAGCTGGCAGCCTGATGACGTCATCGAAGCGGGCGATCACCTGCTCCGGACTCAAGGCGGGAGGCATTGCCGCCATCAGCCGAGCCCGCGTGCGCGCAGAAGATCGGACGCGTTGGAAAGGTTCTCCGGGACGCCGACGCGTCGCGCCGAAAGCCCGAGCGCCATGCCGAGAAGCTGCGTGAAATAAAGGATCTTCACCTTGGTCGCGTGACCAAACACTTTCTCCGCCCGCACCTGATGCATCTCGAGCCCGCTGTGGCAGGTCGGACATTCGGTCGCAATCACGTCGGCGCCGCAGGCTTCGGCCGTGGTGAGCAGGTTCAACACGAGTTTGGTCGAGGTATCGGAATCGGAAAGCGTATGGGCCCCGCCGCAGCAGGCGGTCTTCAATGGGTATTCGACACATTCCGCACCGGCAGCAGCCAGGAGATCGTCCATAAAATGCGGTTTCGAAGACGATTCCGACCCCGGCCCCTGGTCCTTTTCCGGAAAGATGTGCCGCGGCCGCGTATACATGCAGCCATAGTAATTGGCAACCTTGAGGCCCTTCAGTGAGTTCCTGACCCGCGCCTTGAGCCCCTCCTCGCCGATCGCCTCCTTGATCCAGTCGAGGGCGTGGATCGTGGTGACGTGACCCGCCTGATAGGCGCTATGGCCCGCCTTTGTCGAAATCCGCGCCACCACCTCGCGTGCCTTGGCATCGTGCCCAAGTTCGTATTCCGCCTTCTTCAGGTTGTGATAGCAGCCGTTGCACGGGGCCATCACCGTATCGAAGCCCATGTCCTCCGCGATGGCGAGATTGCGCGCCGAGAGATAGGTCTGCAGCTTCGGGTCGACGTTCTTGACCTCCATCGCGCCGCAACAGTTCCAGTTCCTCAGTTCCACGAGATCGAGACCGAGCGACTTGCCGACCTCCTTGGTGGAGCGGTTGTAGGCATGCCCCGTCCCCTCCAGGGCGCAGCCCGGGTAATAGGCAACCCTGCGGTATTTATCGCTCATCGCGCTGCTCCCTTGTCGTCGAGCCCGAGCGCCGCACGCTCCTCACTCTTGCGCTCCGTTACATATTCGGCGATCGCGGCACTCGCCCGCCCCCAGCCGCGGGTGCGCGGCCGGAACAGGGCCGCGAGCCCGAGCTTCGCTAAGAGGGTCAGGGGCAGCCGCCGCACCAGCCCCTTAACCAGGACGACTAACCAGTCCTGCAGCAGCGGTTGCTTTGTGCGGGCGAAGAAGCCCCGCATCAAGCGGCTCTCCTCGATCTTGCCCCGGCTGAAGACCTGGTCGGAGAAGACTTCGTCGAAGTGCATGGAAGGTGTCTTCGCCGTATGCCCCTTGAGCTCGAGCCAATGGGCTGTCGCCTTCATCACCCCTTCCGGATTGACGTCGCGCGGGCAGGCATAGGTGCACTTATTGCACGAGACGCACTGCCAGACGATGTCCTTGTCGCGCAAGAGCTCGCCTTCAAGGCCCAAGCGGATCAGATAGATCCAGAAGCGCGGGTTGAACTCCGGGTTGATCGCATTCACGGTGCAGGAATTGGTGCAGGAACCGCATTGCCAGCAACGGTGGATGTTTTCGCCGCCCGCCAGCGCCGCAATCTCTTCTTCGAGTCTCTCGTTGTAGTCGGTAATAACCCGGCTCTCGATGAAAGTGCTCCAATGGCCCGAGACATCGACCCCCTCCAGGTTCAAATGCTCATGAGTGCGCAGATCCTCCGGCCGGATCAGCGATTTCTAGATCGG
>JAJYTL010000071.1 GCA_021793055.1 Pseudomonadota bacterium | reverse complement strand
CACCGGGCTGCGGCTCGGGCTTGAGATCGCCGGGGCCGTGGTCCTTCTGGCCGCGGGTCGGCGGCACCGCCGGGCGGCCGCCGACGTCGGTCGGCGCCACCGGCTCGCTCGGCCGCGTGATGGTCTCGCCGCGGAGCAGCGCCTTGATCTCGTCGCCGGACAGGGTCTCGTGCTCGAGCAGCGCCTTGGCGAGGGTGTGCAGTTCGTCGATGTTGTCGCTCAGGATGCGGTTGGCGTGGCCTTCCGCCTCCTCGACCAGGCGGCGAATCTCGGCGTCGATCAGCTCGGCCGTCGCCTCCGAGATGTTCTGCTGCTGCGCCACCGAGTGGCCGAGGAAGATCTCCTGCTCGTTGGCGTTGTAGCGTACCCGCCCGAGCTTGTCGCTCATGCCGAACTCGGTGACCATGCGCCGCGCCCAATAGGTCGCCTGCTGGATGTCGTTCGAGGCGCCGGTGGTGACGTTCTCCGGGCCGAACACGATCTCCTCGGCGACGCGGCCGCCGAAGGCCATGGCGAGCCGGGCCTCGATCTCGCTCTTGGTGTGGCTCAGGCGGTCGCGCTCCGGCAGGCTCATGGTGACGCCCAAGGCGCGCCCGCGCGGGATGATGGTGACCTTGTGCAGCGGATCGTGCTGCGGCAGGTGCAGCGCGACCAGGGCATGCCCCGCCTCGTGATAGGCGGTGAGCTCCTTTTCCTTCTCGCTCATCACCATCGAGCGGCGCTCGGCGCCCATCAGCACCTTGTCCTTGGCCGCTTCCATTTCCAGCATGGTGACCAGCCGCTTGGAGCGCCGCGCCGCCAGGAGCGCCGCCTCGTTGACGAGGTTGGCGAGGTCGGCGCCGGAAAAGCCCGGCGTGCCGCGCGCGATCACCTTGGCGTCGACGTCGGGGCCGATCGGCACCTTGCGCATATGGACCTTGAGGATCTTTTCGCGGCCCTGGATGTCCGGGTTCGGCACCACCACCTGGCGGTCGAAGCGGCCGGGGCGCAAGAGCGCCGGATCAAGAACGTCGGGCCGGTTGGTGGCGGCGATCAGGATCACGCCCTCGTTGGGCTCGAAGCCGTCCATTTCGACCAGGAGCTGGTTCAGGGTCTGCTCGCGCTCGTCGTTGCCGCCGCCGAGCCCGGCGCCGCGATGACGGCCGACGGCGTCGATCTCGTCGATGAAGATGATGCAGGGCGCGTTCTTCTTGCCCTGCTCGAACATGTCGCGCACGCGGCTGGCGCCGACGCCGACGAACATCTCGACGAAGTCCGAGCCCGAAATGGTGAAGAAGGGCACGTTGGCCTCGCCGGCGATGGCGCGCGCGAGCAGGGTCTTGCCGGTGCCGGGGGGGCCGACCAGCAACACGCCCTTCGGGATGCGCCCGCCGAGGCGCTGGAATTTCTGCGCGTCCTTGAGGAATTCGACGACTTCCTCAAGCTCCTCCTTGGCCTCGTCGATGCCGGCAAGGTCCCCAAAAGTGACCCGTCTCTGCGTGCTATCCAAAAGATGAGCCTTGGATTTGCCGAAGCCCATCGCCCTGCCGCCGCCGGATTGCATCTGCCGCATGAAGAATATCCACACGGCGATCAGTAGCAGCATCGGGAACCACGAAATGAAGATGCTGAACAGCGGATTGCCGTCGTCGACCGGCTTCGCGGTGATGCGCACCTTCTCGTTGGTCAGCTTCTGCACCAGGCTCGGATCGCGCGGGTTGTAGGTCGAGAAGCTGCGGCCGTCGCGGGTATGGCCGGTGATCTGGTTGCCGCGGATGGTGACGTCGGCCACCTGGCCGCTCGAGACCTCGTTCAAGAAGTCGGAATAGGCGAGATGGTTGCCGCTGGCGTGAAAAGACGGGCTCTGGAAAATGTTGAACAGCGCCACGACCAGCAGCGCGATGATGACCCAAAGCGCGAGATTTTTGCCGAAAAGATTCACGGGCGAAGCGCCTCCGTCGACGCGAACCGGCACTGTAGCCTTGCGACAGCAGAGCCGCCAAGAGTTTCAAACCCTAACATAAGGGCGGATTTTTTTCAGACAATATCGCCGCCCGCCAGGATCGTCGATTCTGCGGCGAAAGCTTGCGCCGAGGCCGCGAAAAGTTGCCATCTCGGCGCGAATTCCGCGCGAAACCGGAGATTTTCGAAATCTTTATGCCGGAAACCGAGGTGTGGCACGGCGATCACGCCCCGCGCGTTCCAGAGCGCCGGCAGGCCCGCCCGCGCCGGCGCCGGCACCGCGGCGCGGCGCGCCGGCGGGATTTCGTCCTTGATGCAGCCATAGCCGGCGGCGCCCAGGGCGGCGACGACAAGCGCCTCGGTGCCGGAGCAACCGGTGCCGTCCAGGGCGACCGCGAAGCGGCCGTCCCAAAGCGCGGCCGTGCTCGGCGCGAGGGCGAGCGGCGCCGGATCGCGGGTCTCGCGGCAGACCAGCACGCGGCCTTGCCGCGGCACGATCCGGCAGCCCTGCAGCGTCGCGCCGCCGCCGAGCCGGCCCGTGACCAGCGCATCGTAGAGCCGCTCCAGGCGATTGAGCCGGGCGGGATGCGCCGTGCCGGAGACCGCGAGCAGGACGCGGGCGAGCGCGCGCAGCCCGATCTCCGCCGGGGCAGCGGCAAGCGGCTCCGGGTCGAGGCGGCAGAAGCCGGCCGGATCGAGGCGCGCGGCCTCGGTCACGAGCCGCTCGGTGGCTTCTTCGAGCGCCGCCCGGACGCGGCCCATGCGGGCGGCGGTGGCGGCGAGGCGGCGGGCGGTCAGGCCCTCGGCGGCGAAGGTCGCGGCGAGGCCGCGCAACCGCGCCCGGGCCGAGGCCGGATCGGCGTTGCTCGGGTCTTCGATCCAGCCCTGGCCGGCGGCGCGGAGATAGGCCCGGAGCCGCGTTCTGGGCACGCCGAGCAGCGGCCGCAGCAGGCGGATGCCCTCGCGGCTCGTCTGCGGCGCCATGGCGGCGAGGCCGTCGACGCCACTGCCGCGGCCGAGGCGGAGGAGAAAGGTTTCCGCCTGGTCCTCGAGATGATGGGCGAGCAAAAGATCGGCGATGCCCTGCCCTCGGCAAAAGGCCGCAAGCAGGCGATAGCGCGCCTCGCGCGCCCGTGCGGCGCGGTTCGCCTTGGGCTTCGGCCCGCCCCAGCGCAGGACATGATGGGCGATGCCGCGCGCCGCGAGCCAGGCGCCGACGGCCTCGGCCTCGGCCGCCGAGTCGGCGCGCAGGCCATGGTCGACGGTCAGCGCGACGAGTTCCAGGCCTCGCGCCTCGGCCCAGGCGGCGGCGAGCAGGGTAAGGGCCAGACTGTCGGCGCCGCCGGAGCAGGCGACCGCGAGCCGCGGCCCGGGCGCGAGCGCGCCGAGAAGGGCCGCGAATTCGTCGCCGCCGAGCGGCCGCGCGGACACGCCCGCCGGCTCAGGCTCCGGGGCACTTGGCGCGGGCGCGCTCGCGGGCGGCATATTGCTTGATCCGCGGCTCGGCATGGGGGTATTGCGCCGCCAGCTGCTTGAAGACGGCGCAGGCCTCTTGCGGCTTTTTCAGGCCGATCAGGCTCATGCCGAGCTTGAGCAGGTCGGCCGGCGCCTTGTCGCCCTTGGGGTCGCGGCGATAGCCGGCGAGGAAGGCGGCCGCCGACTGGGCATAGAGCTGGCGCACGTAATAGGTCTCGCCCAGCCAGTATTGCGCGTTGCTGGCGAGCGGATGCTGCGGATGCGCCTTGACGAACTCCGCGAAGGCCTGGCCCGCCCGGGCATAGTCGCCGCGGCGGAGAAAATCGGTGGCAAACTTGTACTGCGTCTCGGGCGAGCCCTGGGGCAGCGTCACCGCCGGCGCGGCGCCGGGGCCAGTGGCGGCGCCCGTCGCGGGCGTCGCGGCCGCGCCTTGGTTGGCGGTGGGCAACGGCGCGTTCGCCGGCAGGCTGCCGAGGGGATGCGGCGGCGGCTCGCGGAACGGCGAGCCGGCCGCGTTGCCGGTCGGTGCGGTGGCCGTTGGGTTGGCTGGGCTGGCCGTTGCGGCCATACCGCCCGCCGGCGCGCCGGCAGCGGCGCCCGTACTGGTGCCCGTATTGGCGCCGGCGGCCGGCGCCGGGCCGTGGCCTTCGAGCGCGTTGAGGCGGAAATTGACGTCCTTGCTCAGCTTGTCGATGCGGTCGGAAAGCACCTGCAACTGGTGGTCGACGACCTGGATCTTTCCGGTCAGGTCGTCGATCTCGGTCTGCAGGTTGTCCATGCGCGCCGCCATATTGGCGTAGGCGGCGCCGGTGCCGGCACCGGCCCCGGCCCCGCTCTCGCTGCCGGGCATGGCGGCCGCTTGCGCCGGTGCCGGCAGGCCCGAGGCCGGTGATCCGGGCGGTGGCGCGCTTTGCGCCCAGGCTTGCGGCACGACGCCCGGGAGCGCCGGCGCGAGGCCGAAGACAAGGGCGAGGACAAGGCCCGGCATTACGAGGCCGGAGGCGGGAAGGCGGAGGCGGTTCGGGATCATCGCGCGCGTGCCGATTTATCGAGGAGCGATAGTCAGGCGATAGTCAACGGTGGTCGGGGATCAAACTTAGCCCCCGGCAGCGGCCGTCTGCAACCGGCCGCACCATGGCGCCGAAATGGGGCCGAATTAAGAAGGCGCTCAAGAGATCAAAGAGTGAGCAGGACGCGCCGGCCGTGAGCCATGGCGGGGAAAAAATAAACCCGCCCGCCCCGCGCGCCGGATGACCGGCGCGCGGGATCGGGCGGGCTCTCAACTGCGCGGTGACGCGGCTGACAGCTCGAGCGTCAGGACGATGACGCGGAGGTCACGACGCTGATGGCGTTACGGTTTTGCGCCCAGGCGGCCTCGTTATGGCCCAGCGCGACCGGCCGCTCCTTACCATACGAGATGGTGGTGATGCGGCTGCTGGCGATGCCGAGATTGACGAGATAGGCCTTGGCGGCATGGGCGCGGCGATTGCCCAGCGCAAGGTTGTATTCCTGGGTGCCGCGTTCGTCGCAATTGCCTTCGATGCGGATCGTGACCTGCGGGTGGGCCTTGAGCCAAGCCGCCTGGCGCTGCAGCGTCGCGCGCGCCGTCGGCGAGAGACTCGACTTGTTGAAGGCGAAGAACACGCGGTCGCCGACGTTCTTGACCAGGTCCGCTTCGCTGCCGGGAATGATCGCCGAGGCCATCGGGTGCGTCGAGGGCGCCGCCTGCGCGGTGCCGGCCCCGGACGCGCTGGCGGTGGATTTCGGGGTGGTGGCGCAGGCCGCAAGCATCAGGGCCGCGGCGGCAACGCCAATGAGCTTCAAGCCTAACGATCTGTTAAGGCGCATTTATGTAACTCCTCTCCGAGGAAGCTGTCTTATGTTGATTCTGTAAAGGGCAGGTTTTTAGACGGCAAACGACCGCTCACCGCAGTTTCGTTTCAGGCTATCCGTTCAGGCGTACCGTCGCGAGAAACGTGATCGCCAATATATCCACAGGCATAGCGCGAATCAAGAGAGCGTTGGGCGGCTGCACCTAAATTTGCTGTAACCTTTTTGGCACCCTAACCGCCACTTCCTGCCGAAGTGTTAACGGAGCCGAGGCTCGACCAGTCGGGGTCTTCGGCATCGGTCGGCGTCACCACCTGGCGCAGATTGTAGCCCGAGAGATTGACCGACCAGAGCCGCACGTGCGTGCCCTGGCCTTGCGGTCCCGAGCCCGGCGTCTCGCGCCAGAACATGATCACCTGCCCGTTCGGCGCCCAGGTCGGCCCCTCGTCGAGGAAGCTTTCCGAGAGCAGTCGCTCGCCCGAGCCGTCGGGATGGATGACGCCGATATAGAAGGTGCCGTGATAGATCTTGGTGAAGGCGATCCAGTTGCCCTTGGGCGACCAGGCCGGGGTTTCGTAATCGCCCTCGCTGAAGGTGATGCGGTGCGGGTTGGAGCCGTCCGCGTTCATGATGTAGATCTGCGGGCTGCCGCCGCGATCCGAGGTGAAGACGATGTGGTTGCCGTGCGGCGAATAGCACGGCGAGGTGTCGATCGCCGCGTCGTCGGTGAGCCGGGTGATGGCCCGGGTGCGCAGATCCATGGTGTAGATGTTGGTCTCGCCCTGCAGCGACATGCTCATGATCACACGGTTGCCGTTGGGCGAGAAGCGCGGCGCGAAGGTCATGCCGGGGAAATCGCCGAGCACCTCGCGCTGCCCGGTGGCGACGTTCATGAGATAGACGCGCGGCCGGTTGTTGATATAGGCGAGATAGGTGATTTCCTGCTGGTTCGGCGAGAAGCGCGGCGTGAGCACGAGATGCCGGTCGCCGGTGAGGTAGCGGTTGTTGGCGCCGTCCTCGTCCATGATCGCGATGCGCGTCGCGCGGCGGCCATAGGGGCCGGTCTCGGCGACATAGGCGATGCGGCTGTCGAAATAGCCCTCCTCGCCGGTCAGCGCCTTGTAGATCGCGTCCGAGACCAGATGCGCGATGCGCCGCCAGTTCTCCGGCGTGGTGAAATACTGGAAGCCGACGAGCTGCTGGTTGGAATAGATGTCCCAGAGGCGGAATTCCACGTGCAGCCGGCCGTCGGGCGTCATTTCGGCGAGGCCGGTGACCAGCGCCTGGGCGTTGATCGCGCGCCAGTCGCCGAAGTTCGGCGTGACCCGCATCGCCGCCGGCGTCTGCACGAAGGCGGCCGGCGCGATCGGCCGGAACAGGCCCGAGCTGCCGAGATCGTTGCGCACCACGCTGGCGATGTTGGCGCCGGTCTCGGTCATCGCCGGCGTCGTCGCATCGAAGTTCGAGATTGCGATCGGCATCGGGTTGAGGCTGCCGCGGTTGATGTTGATCTGCAGCGCGGCTTCGGCCGGCGCGGCGGCGGCGAACAGCGCAAAAGCGAGCAGGGCGAGAAAGACGCCGAGGGGCCACGGCGTCGGGCGGCGAAAGGTCATTGGTTCACCATGTCCTTCGGGCTGAAGCTGATGTCGATGGTCTGCCATTCCTGATAGCGGTCGGCCGGCAGCATCTTGAACGGTTGGCTTTCATAGATCGCCCGCACCGCGCTTTGCGCGGTGGCGCGGAAGGCGGCGTTGCCGGGCATGTTCATCGCCAGGGTGTCGAGGATTTCGGGCGTGCCCTGCAAGGTGCCGTCGGGATTGAGGTCGATTCGGATGTGGATGACCATGGTGCTGTCGCGCGCGCTCACCGGGATCAGCCAGTTGCGCTCGATCTGCTCGCGCACCGCGTCGATCAGGCTCAGGCTCAACGGTTCCGAGGTATTGGACGGCGTTTGCGAATAGGCGGCGATGCGCTTCTTCGTCTTCGCGGCGTCGGGCGCCGTGCTCTGGTGCTTGATCTCGAGGTTCAGCATCTGTGCCAGCTTGTTGGCGTCGAAGGCGTTCTTGCTCTTGGCCTCGGGCGGCGGTACCGGCACGCGCTGGGGCACCGGCACCGGCTTGACCGCGGCCATCTTCGGTTTCGCCACCGGCTTCGGCGTCGGCTTCGGCGTCGCCTCGGGCTTCGGCGGCGGCGGTACCGGCACCGGCTTCGCCACCGCGACCTGCGGTTTCGGCGGCGGCGGCACCGGCGGAGCCGCGACCTTCGGCGGCGGCTTCGGCGCCACCGGCTTCGCGACATGGGTTTGCCGCGCCGGCGGCGGCGGGCTCGCCTTCGCCCGCAGCTCGGGCGGCACGTTGGTCTTCAGGCCGACCTTGGCGAGCTGCACGTCGATGGCCGGCGGCGGCGGCAGGTTCTCGGACGTATCGTACCACGGCAGGTTGATCAGGATCGCGGCCAGAATGGCGCCGTGCGCGATCAGCGAATAGGCGAGGCCGCGGCGGACCTCGCGCGCCTCCTCACCTTTCATCGCCATGGCCGCCATCGGGCGCGCGCGCCTTTCTCAGCGCCCCGCCGCTGGCTTCGGGCCGGCGGCGGCCAAGGGCTCGGTCACCAGGGCGACGTGGGTGAAGCCCGCGGCGTTGATCGCCCCCATCACCTGCATCATGTCGCCGTAGCTCACGGTCTTGTCGCCGCGGATGAAGATGCGCTGGTCGGGCGCGTTCCGCAGCATCGCGGTGAGGCGCGGCACCAGCTGGTCCAAGGTCACCGGATGATCCATGAGATAGACCTTGTTGCCGGACTCGACCGAGACCACGAGCGGCGCCGTGTTGCCGGGCAGCACCGAGGCCTGGGTCTTCGGCAGGTTGACCGGCACGCCGACGGTGAGCAGCGGCGCCGTCACCATGAACACGACGAGCAGCACCAGCATCACGTCGACGAAGGGCGTGACGTTGATCTCGCTCATCATCCGGGCGCGCCCGGCGCGGCCGCGGCCGCGGCCATTCAGGGTTGCGGCCATCAGGCCTTTTCCTCCTCGAGCTGGCGCGAGAGGATGGCCTGGAACTCGCCCGAGAAGCCCTCGAGGCGGGTCGCGTAGCGGCCGAGGTCGGCGGAGAATTTGTTATAGGCGATGACCGCCGGGATCGCGGCGATGAGGCCGAAGGCGGTGGTGAACAAGGCCTCGGCGATGCCGGGCGCGACCACCGCGAGCGAGGTGTTCTTGGCCAGCGCGATGGCGTGGAACGAGTTGATGATGCCCCAGACGGTGCCGAACAGGCCGACGAAGGGCGCCGTCGAGCCGACGGTGGCGAGAAAGCCGAGATAGCGTTCCAGCCGTTCCAACTCGCGGTCGATGGTGACGCGCATGACCTGGGCGATGCGCTGCTGCACGCCGGCGATCAGGGTCTCGCCCCGGCTCGCGCCTTTCGCCGCCGAGCGGCGCCATTCGCGCATCGCCGAGGCGAACAGCATCACCATCGGGTGGTCGGCGCCGGTGCCGATGCGGTCGTAGAGCGCGTCCAGCGAGCCGCCGGACCAGAAGTCGCGCTCGAAGCTGTCGGCCTGGGCGGCGACGCGGCGGAGCCGCATCGATTTCTCGAAGATGATCGCCCACGACCAGATCGAGGCGCCAAGGAGCACGATCATCACCGCCTTGACGACGATGTCGGCGTTCATGAACAAATCGACGATCGACAGGTCGGAAGTCACCGACCCGGTCGATCCGGCGAGCTGCGTAGCGGCTATGGCAGAACTAGGGTCAAGCATGAGAGTCCTCGGAAGACAACGGTAAAATCATGGCAAGAGCGTGGCGGACGGGCTCCGGCAGGCGCCGCGCCCGGCCGGCGCGGTCGATGCAGGCGATGCGAACCTCGGCGCGGACCAGCTCCTCGCCGGCGCGCCACACCGATTGGCGGGCGCGCACGCTCGCGCCTTTCAGTTCCAGGATGCGGGAATGGACCTCGATCACGTCGTCGAGACGGGCGGGACGGAAATAGTCGATGGCGCAGGCGCGCACCGTGAGCGCGACGCCATGCTCGGTCCAGATCGCGTCCTGGCGCACGCCGGCGAGGCGCAGGAGATCGCTCCGCGCGCGCTCGATGAAGCGGAGGTAGTTCGCGTAATAGACGATGCCGGAGGCGTCGGTGTCTTCCCAATAGACGCGGAGCGGCAGGATATGCCGCCCGGCCTCGATCCGCCCGAGGCTCGGCGCCCCCGGCGCGTGCGGCATGGCGGCGTCAGACATCGCCCGCGCCGCCTCCCTCGTCGTCCGCGTCCCCGCTCCGGCGCAGCAGATCGAGCTGCGCCCCCTTCGGCACCTTGAGGCCGAGATGGGCGAAGGCCTGCGGCGTCAGTAGCCGGCCGCGCGGCGTGCGCTGCACCAGGGCCTGCTGGATCAGAAACGGCTCGATGATCTCCTCGATCGAATCGCGCGGTTCGGACAGCGCCGCCGCGATGGTCTCGACGCCGACCGGGCCGCCGGCATAGTCGATGGCGATGGTGCGGAGATAGCGCAGGTCCATGCCGTCCAGTCCGCGCTGGTCGATTTCGAGCCGGGTCAGGGCGGCATCGGCGGTGCGGCTGTCGATCGAGGCGGCGCCAGCGACGGCGGCGAAGTCGCGGATGCGGCGCAGCAGCCGGCCGGCGACGCGGGGCGTGCCGCGGGCGCGCTTGGCGATCTCTTTCGCGCCGTCGTCGGCCAGGGGCACCGAGAGCGCGCGCGCGCCGCGGCGGACGATGCGCTCCATGTCGTCGGCGGGATAGAAGTTGAGCCGCAGCGGAATGCCGAAGCGCTCGCGCAGCGGCGTCGTCATCAGGTCCGAGCGGGTGGTGGCGCCGACCAGGGTGAAGGGCGGCAGGTCGATGCGGACCGAGCGCGCCATCGGCCCCTCGCCGATGATGAGATCGAGCTGGAAGTCCTCCATCGCCGGATAGAGCACCTCCTCGACTGCCGGGTTGAGGCGGTGGATCTCGTCGATGAACAGCACGTCGCGCGGCTCGAGATTGGTCAGCAGCGCGGCGAGGTCGCCGGCGCGGGCGATCACTGGCCCCGAGGTGGCGCGGAAGCCGGCGCCGAGCTCGCGCGCGACGATCTGCGCTAGCGTCGTCTTGCCGAGGCCGGGCGGGCCGTAGAACAGCACGTGGTCGAGCGCCTCGGCGCGCTCGCGCGCGGCCGAGATGAAGATGCGCAGGTTCTCGCGCACTTGGCTCTGGCCGATGAAATCGTCGAGGCTCTGCGGCCGCACCGGAAGCTCGGCGTCGTCGCCGGCGACGATCTCGCGCGCGGTCTTGGCGCCCTGGCCGAGGCGCTCGCGGCTCATGCTGAAAGTTCCTTCAGGCCGGCGCGGATCAGCGCCTCGACCGCGGCCTCGGGGCCGAGCGCGGCCTGCGCCTTGTTGACCGCGCCGAAGGCCTCGATCCGCTTGTAGCCGAGATTGACCAGGGCCGAGACCGCATCCGAGGCGCGGCCGGCTCCCGGCCCTGAGGCCGGCGCGCCGGCGCCGGCCTCGGCCCCAAGCTCGACCCCAAACTCGGCGACGCGGTCCTTCAACTCGTTGACGATGCGGGTCGCGACCTTGGGGCCGACGCCCGCGATCTCGGTCAGGGCGCGCTTGTCCTCGGCGGCGATGGCGCGGGCGAGATCGCCCGGCGCCCGGACCGAGAGGATGGCGAGCGCCAGCTTCGGCCCGATGCTCTGCACCCGCTGCAACAGCCGGAACCAGTCCTGTTCGGCCGCGTCGGCGAAGCCGAAGAGCTGGATGCTTTCGTCGCGGAACTGGGTTTCCACCATCACCGCAGCGTCCTGCCCCGGCGGCGGCAGGGCGCGCAGGGTGCGCGCCGAGCAGCTGAGGCGATAGCCGACGCCGCCGACGTCGAGGATGATCCAATCCTTGCCGGTCGAATCGAGCCGCCCGGTGAGCTTGCCGATCACCGGGCGACGCTCCGGAAACCGCGGCCGGCGCTCTTGGCGCCAGCCTTGGCGCTGATCTTGGCCCGGGTCGCGGTCTGGGCCGCGGTCTGGGCCGCGATCTCGGCTTTGGCCTTGGCGATGGCCTTGGCCGCAGCGGTGCTGCGGCTGCCGGCCGCCGCCGTCAGCGGCCAATGGACGCGGGTCTGGGCGTTATGGGCGTGGCAGATGGCGATGGCGAGCGCGTCGGCGGCGTCGCTGCCGGGGAAGGCGATGCCCGGCAGAAGCCGATGCACCATGGCGCGGATCTGCGCCTTTTCCGCGTGGCCCGAGCCCGCCACCGATTTCTTCACCATGTTCGGCGCGTATTCGTGGACGTCGAGCCCGGCCAGCGCCGGCGCCAGCATGACGACGCCCCGGACTTGGCCGAGCTTCAAGGTCGAAACCGGATTGCGGTTGACGAAGGTCTCCTCCACCGCGGCGACGTCGGGGCGCCATTCGGCGATGATCGCGGCCAGGCCGCGATGGATCTGCAACAGCCGCTCCGAGAGCCGGTCCTTGTCGGCCGAGGCGACGACACCATGGCCGAGATGCCTGAGCCGATTGCCGCTCGCCTCCAGCACGCCCCAGCCGGTTCGTCTGAGCCCCGGATCGAGGCCGAGAATACGTGTCACCTTCAGGACCTGTTGGCGCTCGGTTGCTGGGTTCACGCGCTCAGTTTCTGCAATATTTCGTCCGAGACTTCGTAATTGGCGTAGATGTTCTGCACGTCGTCGCTGTCGTCCAGGGTATCCAGCATCTTCAACAGCGTCGCCGCCTGCTCCTCGCCGATCGGCGTGGTGTTCTGCGGCTTCCACACGATCTTGGCGCTTTCCGGCTCGCCGAATTTTGCCTCCAGGGCTTCGCGCACGGCCGGGAAGTCCTCGACGCTCGCAATCACCCGATGGCCGCCCGCGTCCGAGGTGCAATCCTCGGCCCCGGCCTCGAGCGCGGCCTCGAACACCGCCTCGGCCGAGGCGGCCGTGGCCGGCAGCACGATCTCGGCCACCTTGTCGAACATGAAGGATACCGAGCCGGTCTCGCCGAGCGAGCCGCCGAACTTGGTGAAGGCG
>JAJYTL010000070.1 GCA_021793055.1 Pseudomonadota bacterium | reverse complement strand
GCGGCGCGCCAGATCGGCGACGTTGCACGTACCGCGCACGTTGGTCAGCACGCCCTCGGAGACGTTGCTCTCCACCATCGGCACGTGCTTGAAGGCGGCGGCGTGGAAAATCAGCTCCGGCCGCTCGGCGCGGAAGAGTTGCGCCATCCGGCCGCCGTCCCGCACGTCGCCCAGGGCGGCGACGCGGACGATGCCAGGGTGGCTTTGGCCAAGCTCGCGGTCGATGCGGTAGAGGTTGTATTCGCCGTTGTCGAGCAGCACGAGCCGGGCCGGCTTCAGCTCGGCGATCTGGCGGCAGAGCTCAGAGCCGATGGTGCCGCCGGCGCCGGTGACGAGGATGCGGCGGCCGGCGATCAGGCGCTCGCGCGCGGCGCGGTCGAGCACGCGCTGCGGCCGGCCCAAAAGGTCCTCGACCGCGATCGGGCGGACCTCGATCTCGCGGCCCTCGCCGGGGCGGAACTCGGTCAGCCGCGGCAGCCGCGACAGCGGCAGGCCGAGCCGGTCGGCCTCGTCGAGAAGCTGGCGCACCTCGTGCCCGGCGGCATGGCCGGCGGCGATGACGAGGCGCTGCGGCGTGCGGTTGCGCCGCTTCAGCTCGGCCACCACCGCGGCAAGATCTGCGGTCCGGCCCATCACCCGCAAGCCGTGCAGCGAGCGGCCGAGATTGGCTTCGTCGTCGTCGACCAGCCCGATCACGCGATAGGGCGCGTTGCGCGCCCGCGCCATCTCGCGCACGAAGGTCTCGGCCTCCGGCCCGGCACCGATCAGCAGCACCGGCACGCGCTCCGCCGCGCGGCGGTCGAACAGCAGGCGCAGGTTGCCGTCCTTGTAGGCGCGATAAAGCAGCCGCGGCACCGCCAGCATGACGATCAGGAGCGGCCATTCGATGACTAGCGCCGAGCGCGGCATGGCGGCGAGCCGCGTCGCCAGGAACAGCAGCGGGAAGAAGACCAGCAGCGCGAGGCTGACCCCGCGCGCGATCGCCGTCATGTCGCGGAAGGAGGCGTAATGCCACATGCCGCGATAGAGGCCGGCGTACCAGAACACCGGCGCCGCGACGGCGGTGAAGATCGCCGCCGCCGGCCACAGGAACAACAGCCCCTGATAGGTGCCGTCGTTCCAATAGGCGAGATTGACCGCGAGCTGGAAGGAGATCGCCGCCATGGCGAGGTCGTGCAGCGCGACCAGCGCGATGCGCGGGTTGAAGCGGCTCTTGCCGCCGTTTTGGCTGCGCAGGTGCTCAGCCGGCATGGACGGTCCCTTTCTCGCCGCGGCCGAAGTGCCACAGCAGCAGCGCGACCAGAACGAACCCGGAGGCGACCGACGGCCATCGCGCCGCCGGCAGCCGCTCGCCGGCCAGGCTCAAGGCGATCAGCGCGACATCGAGCGCCGCGATCCTGAGCGTCACCGGCGCGTGGGTGCCGAAGCGGCGCGCCGCCTGCTGGTAGAAATGCTCGCGATGCGCCTGCCAGACGCGCTCGCGCCGGGCGAGCCGGCGCAGCAGGGTCAGCGTGGCATCGCCAACATAATAGAGCGGCAGCAGCAGCGCCGTCGCCCAGTGGCCGCGTAGCGCCAGGACGATCAGCAGCCAGGCGAGCCAAAAGCCTAGCGGCACGCTGCCGACGTCGCCGAGAAAGATGCGGGCCGGCGGCCAGTTCCACACCAGAAAGCCGGCGGCGGCGCCCGCTAAACAGAGCCCGTCGAGCGCGAGGCCCTGCGCCGCGTCGCCGGCGATCAGCGCGACGCCGATGCCGAGCGCCGCTGCCTCGATGCCGGAAATGCCGTCGATCCCGTCCATGAAATTGAACAGGTTCAAGAACCACAGCCAGGCGAGGCCGGCGAGCAGGCGATCGGGCACGAGCGGCAGGAGGCCCTGGAACACCCGGCCCTTGGGGCCGAGCGCGAAAACCCCGGCCACCACCGCCACCGCTTGCAGCGGAAAGCGGATCCGCACCGAAAGTCCGCGCAGGTCGTCAATCCAGGACAGCGCCGCGAGGGCGAGGCCGAGCAGCAGCACGACCGTCGCCTCAGGGCTCGGCCCGGCGTAGGCCCAGGCCGCGGCGGTCACGGCGACCACCGCGATGCCGCCGCCGCGCGGCGTCGGCTCGGTATGGCTGGAGCGCGCGTTCGGCCGGTCGAGGATCGCGTGCCGGCCGAGCAGGCGGACGAGCAGCGCGGTCGCGGCCAGGGCGGCGACAAGCGAGAGGAGCGGGAGCCAGAAGATCACGCCCATTTCCTAGCCCAATCCCGGCCCGAGGTTAAGGTCCTTGCGCGGGCCGCGGTCATGGCAGGGCGCCGGCCGGCAGCAGGTCGCGATAGATGGCGAGGATATCGCCGTGGAAACGGGCGGCGGAAAACTCGGAGACGGCGATCCGCTGCCCCGCCGCGGCGAGCTCGCGGCGCAAGGCCTTGTCCTCGATTACCCGGCGCAGTGCCTGCGCGAGGGCGGCGGCATCGCGGGCCGGCACCAGCAGGCCGTTGACGCCGTCGCGCACGATCTCGCGGCAGCCCGGCACGTCGGTCGCGACGATGGCGCGACCGACCGCCGACGCCTCGATCAGCGCCCGCGGCGTGCCTTCGCGGTAGGACGGCAGGCAGACGATGGCGGCCTCGGCCAGGGCTTCCGGCATATCGCCGCGATGCCCCCACCATTCGATCGTGCCTACCGCTACCCAGGCGCGGATGGTGGCCTCGGCGATGGCGCTCGGATTGCCGGGATCGATCCGCCCGGCGAGGGCGAAGCGGCCGGCGACGCCCTGGCCGCGCAGCATTTTCGCGGCGGCGACGAATTCGTTCACGCCCTTCTCGGCCAAAAGCCGCGCCGGCAACAGCACCACCGGCGGGCCGTCGGGCTCGGGCCGCGGCCGGAAGCGCGTAAGATCGACGCCCGAGCCCTTGATCTGCTCGGCGCGCGCCGCGCCGACCAGGCCGAGCTTGAGGAACAGGGCGCGGTCGTCCGGGTTCTGGAACACCGTGCGGCTTCGGCGATGGCCGAGGCTCAGGCGATAGAGCGGCGTCACCAGCGCGCGCAAAAGCCGCGTGCCGAGGTCGGGGCCCAAAAAAAGATGGCCGAGCCCGTTGATGCTGAAAACCGCGGCGGGAACCTGCGCCGCGCGCGCCGCGAGGCCGCCCCAGACCACCGGTTTCATCGTCAGGTGATGCACGAGATCGGGCTTGAGGCGGCGTTCCAGCGCGAAAATCGCGGCCAAGAGGCGAAGCTCGCCCCAAGGCGAGAGGCTGCGCCGCTCGAGCGGGATCGGGTGGTAGCGGAGGCCCGCCGCCGCGATCGCGGCGACGCCCTCGGCCGCGAACGGCGCCGCGACATGGACCTCGCAGCCCGCCGCCTTCGCCGCCGCGGCGACGGCGAGCCAGTGGGTGGAGAAGTAATGCGTCTCGTTGACGAGATAAAGCAGGCGGGGCGCCGGCCCCATGGGCGGTCCTTTGCCGATGGCCCTCAAGTCTTGATCTCGAAGTCGCAATCTTGACGTCTTGAGGCCTTGGGTCTCGATGGCCGGACCCTAATCGCCGGCCTCCGGCCGGTCAAGTCGGGGTCCGGGTCGCGGCCCCGGTTCGGCCCCGTGCCGCCCCGGTTCCGCCCTGGCCCGCGCCGTGGTCTAAATCCTTTCGAGCCTTGATCGAGATCAAGGCGACCCAAGTCGCGCGATGCGATCTTCGCGCTGCCCGTAAGGACTGTTCCACAGGCTGTTCCGTTTATCCTCTCTCTGGCGGGCAAGCGGGCGGGCGGTTTCCCCGGCTCGCCGTCGATGGGAAGTTGTCTGTTTTGCTCCCAATACTTGGCCTCGGCCGTGCGCTTCAAGCCCGCCGCCGGGGCCTTTTCTTTGGCACCATTATAGTTTGCAGACATTATTAGTTTGATAGTTTGCAGACAAGAAGCCCGTTTCGCGCAGATCTATCGGTCTATCCGGGGGCGAGGTCTCGCCCTTGCGATCGCGCCCGCCGACGCCGGCGGCGACAGGTGCGGCGGGTTTAGGAACCGAGGTGTCACGAACGGACCGTCGCGGACCGTCGCTCCTCGACCGGCAGCAGGAGGAAGAAACCGACAATGAGAAAGGCCAGGACGGCGGCGAGCCCGGCGCGCTGGCTGGCGAAGGTCTCGGTCAGCACGGCGATCGAAAGCGGTGCCGCGAACGACGTCACCTGCCCGGTCGCGGCATAGAAACCGAACAGCTCGGTCGTCATCTCGGGCGGCGACAGGCGGGCAAGCAAACTGCGGCTCGCCGCCTGCATCGGCCCGCCGCAGATGCCGAGCACAATGGCGAAGCCGAGAAACACCCGCTCGGTGGTGCTGGCGAAGAAGCCGTGGCCGGCCGGGCCCGAGGCCGGGATGCCGAAGAAGATGCTGTGCGCGGTGAGCGAGAGCACGCCGATGCTGGCGAGCGTCACCCCCGCCGTCGCGACGAGGATCGTCGCCTTGGCGCCGAAGCGGTCGTCGAGCAGGCCGCCGATCCATGCGCCGGCGGCGCCGAATACCAGCAGGATGAGGCCGAAGATGCCAAGCTCCGCCATCGACCAATGGAAGATGCCGGCAGCGTAAATCCCGCCAAAGGCGAAAATCGCGTTGAGCCCGTCATAGGCGATCATGCGGGCGACGAGAAAAAGCAGGATATTGCGGTGATGCGAGCGCGCCTCGCGCGCGGTCTTAGCGAGCCGTGCGAGGCCGTGGCGCACGACGCCGGCGCCCGGCGTCCGGCTCGCCGCCGCCTCCGGCGTGAACAGAAACAGCGGAATCGAGAAGACCACGATCCAAAACCCGATCAGCGGCCCGACCGCGCGTTCGACGCGATGCCCGGCGGTATCGAGCGGATGGCCGAGATGGGCCAGCAGCGCCGGGCCGCCGAGGATCAGGGTCAGCGCCGTCAAGCCGCCGAGATAGCCGAGGCCCCAGGAGAATCCGCTCAGGCGGCCGATCCGCTCCGGCCGGCCGAGGCCGGGCAGCATGGCGTTATTGAAGACCTGCGACAGGTTGGCGCTTACCACCGCCAGCACCACGGCGCCGAGGATCGCGAGGCGAAGCTCGCTCGGCGCCTGCGGCGCCGCGATCCACAGCGCCGCGCAACCGAGCGCCGTCAGCGCGGCGAACACCGCCGTCCAATGCTTGCGCTGGCCGCTCGCATCGGCGATCGCGCCGAGGATCGGGCTCAGGATCGCGATCAGGACGCCCACCGCCGCCATGGCATAGCCCCAAAGCGTCTGGCCCCGCACCGAATTGCCGACCACGACGGTGGCGAAATAGGGCGCGAAGATGAAGGTGGTGATGACGCTATAGACCGGCTGCACCGCCCAGTCGTAGAGCGCCCAGCTGAACCGCCCGAGGGTGAGCCGGGACGGCGAGAGATTTTCGAGATGGCTCATCGGGACGCGATCGGCGGCGGATGTCACAGCATAGCTTGCAGGTGCCGGTTGGCGATGGCAAGCCTGGCCGCATCGATATTGCCCGAAAGCCGGCATTCCTCGACCAGCTGCTCCAGCCGGGCGAGGCCGGCGCCCCGGCGCTCGCGCCACTCGGCGATCGCTTGGTCCCAGTCGCCGTTGGCGTGTTCGAGCACGGCGATCGTGAGATCACGCTGCAGAAGGGTCAGGTCTTCCGCCGCCGTCGCGGCGGCAAGCCGCTGCCAGTAATCGGCGAACTCGGCGCTACGCGCCGATTGCCTCAGCCAGTCCAGCCCGAGCGCATGGCCGAGGCTGAAGAAAACACGCCCGACCCGGCCCGTCTCGGCCCGAAGCGTCGTCGCGGCGTCGACGATGGCGGGGGCGGCGGCGAGATAGGGCGCGGCGGCGGCGGCGTTGGCGAGCCATTCCGGCACGCCCTCAGCCGCGAGGCGTGCCGCCGCTTGGCCGAGATCCGGCGCCGCCTCGCCGAGCAGGCCACGTAGGTCCTCGCGCAAGGCGGCGATCCCCGGCGCATAGGCCGCGACGGTGGTCACGATATCGATGGCGCCGCCTTTTTGACGCAGGAACCACAACACGGCGGCGCGCAGAAGCTCGTTCGCGGCGCGCAGCATCTCGGTCTGGTGCGCCGCCGGCACCTTGTTGTCGAGCACCTCAACCTCGCGCCAGTAGCGGCGCAGCTCGAACACGTCGCGCGCGATGACATAGGCGCGGGCGATGGCGTCGGGCGGCGCCTCGGTCTCTTCCGCGACGTCGCCGATGAAGCCGGGGCCGGCGCGGTTGACGACGCTGTTGGCGATCGCCGTCGCGACGATCTCGCGGCCGAGGCGATGGCGCTTGATCGCCGCGCCGAAGCGCTCGTGCAATTCGCGCGGGAAATAATTGGCGAGATCGCCGGCGAAGGCCGCGTCCTCGGGCAGGCCACTCGCCAGAAGATCGCCGTAGAGCGAGGTCTTGGCATAGGCGAGCAGCACCGCGATCTCGGGCCTAGTCAGGCCCTGGCCCGCCTTGGCCCGGGCCGCGACCTCGGCCGTATCGGGCAGGAACTCGACCGCGCGATCGAGCTTGCCCGCCTGTTCCAGGCCCCGCATCAGCCGCTCGAGCGCCGGCAGCGCGCGCGCGCCCTCGGCCTCGACCAGCGACACCGCCTGACCTTGCAGATAATTGTCGCGCAACACCAGGGCCGCGATCTCGTCGGTCATCGTTTGCAACAGCGCGTTCCGCTGTTTTTCCGTGAGCTCGCCCTCGGCGACCAGCGAATCGAGCAGGATCTTGATATTGACCTCGTGATCCGAGGTATCGACGCCGGCGGAATTGTCGAGCGCGTCGGTGTTGATGCGCCCGCCCTTGGCGGCATATTCGATGCGGCCGCGCTGGGTGAAGCCGAGGTTGCCGCCCTCGCCCACCACCTTGGCGCGGAGATCGGCGCCGTTCACCCGCACGCCGTCGTTGGCGCGGTCGCCGACCTCGGCGTGGCTTTCCCCGCTCGCCTTGACATAGGTGCCGATGCCGCCGTTCCACAACAGATCGACCTCGGCCGTGAGCAGGGCGCGAATGAGTTCGAGCGGCGTCAAGTGATCGGCGGCGATGCCGAAGCGGGCCTTGACCTCGGGCGAGATCGGCACGGTTTTCAGCTTGCGCTCGAAGACGCCGCCGCCTTTCGAGATCAGCGTCTGGTCGTAATCGGCCCAGGACGAGGCCGGCAGCTCGAACAGCCGCCGCCGCTCGGCGAGCGCCTTGTCGATATCGGGGTCGGGGTCGAGAAAGACATGGCGGTGATCGAAGGCGGCGACAAGCTTCAGCTTCGGCACCAGCAGCATGCCATTGCCGAAAACGTCGCCCGACATGTCGCCGATGCCGACGGCGGTGATCGGCGCGCGCGCGAGATCGACGCCGATCTCGCGGAAATGGCGCTTGACCATTTCATAGGCGCCGCGTGCGGTGATGCCCATCTTCTTGTGGTCGTAGCCGGCGGAGCCGCCGGAAGCGAAGGCGTCGCCGAGCCAGTAGCCGTATTCCTTGGCGATGCCGTTGGCGATGTCGGAGAAGGTCGCGGTGCCCTTGTCGGCGGCGACCACAAGATAGGGGTCGTCGTCGTCGTGGCGCACCACGTCCGTCGGCGGCACCAGCCTCTGGCCGAGGAAATTGTCGGTGAGATCGAGCAGGCCGCGGATCAGGTCCTGGTAACAGGCGATGGCATCGGCCTGAACCGCGGCGCGGCCCTGGCCGAAAGGCGGGCGCTTCGGCACAAAGCCGCCCTTGGCGCCGACCGGCACGATGACCGCGTTCTTCACCATCTGCGCCTTCATCAGGCCGAGAATCTCGGTGCGGAAGTCCTCGCGCCGGTCGGACCAGCGGATGCCGCCGCGCGCGACCTTGCCGCCGCGCAGATGGATCGCCTCGACGCTCGGCGAATGGACGAATATCTCGACCATCGGGCGGGGCAGCGGCAGATCCTCGATCTCCGTGCTCGCGAGCTTGAGCGCGAGATAGGGCTTCTTCGGCGCGAGATAGAAATTGGTCCGCAGCGTCGCCTCGATGAGATGCTTGTAGCGGCGGAGGATGCGGTCCTCGTCCAGGCTTTCGACGCGATCCAGCGCCGCCTCGACCTCGCGCGCCACGGCCGCCGCCCGCTCGGCCCTGCTCTCGTCGTTCGCCGGATCGAAGCGCGCGTGGAAGAGGCGGATCAAAAGCGCCGCGATCGCGCCGTTGGCGAACAGCGCGTCCTCCATATAGGCCTGGCTGAAAAGCGCGCCGATCTGGCGCAGGTACTTGCAATAGGCGCGCAGGATCCAGACCTCGCGCCAATCGAGATCGGCTTCCAGCACCAGCCGGTTGAAGCGGTCGTCCTCCGCCGCGCCGTGCCAGATACGCTCGAAGGCGGTCTCGAACTTGTCCTTGGCGCGGCCGAGGTCGATCGCGGCGCCGTCGCGCTTTTCCAGGCGGAACTCGTGAATCCAGGCCGAGGTGGCGCCGTGGTTGCGTGCGATCTGGAACGGGTTTTCCTCGATCACCCGGAATCCCATGTGCTCCAGCACCGGCAGGCAATCGGACAGCGGCACCGGCGCCGCCAGATGATAGAGCTTGAAGGTCAGCTCGCCCGGCCCCGCCTCGAGGGGCTGCGCGAGATTGACGGCGAGCGCGTTCCCAGCGCTCAGGGTCTCGATCTTCGAGATGTCGAACAGCGCCGTCGCGACGTCGTAACGGTCGCGGTAGGCGGCGGGAAAGGCGGTCGAAAAGCGATCGAACAGCCGATTGCCGTCGGCCTCGCCGAGTTTCTCCGCCAGCGCCGCCTTGAGATCGTCGGGCCAGAGCCGCGCCGCCGCTTGGAGCTTGCTCTCGATCGCCGCAATTGCGATATCGCGCGGTGCGTCGGGCGGCGTCGCGATGACGACATGGAGCCGCGCCAACGGCTCGTCGCCGATCTGGATATGGAAAGCGCCGACCTCGCCGTGGAAGGCCTGGCCGAGAATCGCCGCGAAGCGTTGGCCGAGCTCGCTGTCGTAGCGCTCGCGCGGCACGTAGACGAGGCAGGAGACGAAACGGCCGAATTCGTCGCGGCGTGGAAAGACGCGGATGCGCGGGCGCGTCTCCAGCGGCAGCACGCCGGTCGCGATGTCGAACAGATCGTTCTCCGAGATCTGGAACAACTCGTCGCGGGGATAGCTGTCGAGTATATGGAGCAGCGCCTTGGCGTCGTAGCTCTGCGGCGCCAGCCCGGCGCGCTCGATCACCTTTCGCACCTTGCGGCGCAATAGCGGGATGTCGCGGGGGCTGTGGCTATAGGCGCTCGACGTGAAGAGGCCGATGAAGCGCCATTCGCCGATCGCCTCGCCGGCCTCGTCGAAGCGGCGGACGCCGATATAGTCGAGCGGCACCGCGCGGTGGATGGTCGAGCGCGCGTTGGCCTTGGTGACGATGAGAAGCTCGCGCCGCTTGAGGAAGCGCTGTACTTCCTCGGTCGCGACGTTGAAGCCGCCGCGTCCGCCCATGACGCGATGTTCCGGCCTGCGCAGAATGCCGAGCCCCGAGCCCGCGACGATGCGAAGATCGCCGCCTTCCGCGCCGCCGCGGTAATCGTACTCGCGATAGCCGAGGAAGGTAAAGTTGTTGTCGCCCATCCAGCGCAACAGCGCGATCGCCTCGGCGACCTCGCCGGGGTCGAGCGGCGGCGGCGTCTCCTCCAGCTGCCGCAGGGCGCGCCCGAGCGCGGCCTGCATCGGCTGCCAGTCGGCGACGGCGGCGCGGACGTCGGCGAGAGCCCGCTCGAGATCGGCGGCGATGGCCTCGAGCGCAGCCGTATCGGCGACTTGGCCGATTTCGACATGCATCACCGATTCGCGGATGTTATCGCCGGCCGGCCCGCGTTTGCCGGCGGCGTCGCGCCGGGTCTCGACGATCGGATGCAGCAGAAGATGCAGCTCGTGCCCGGCATTGGTCAGCGCGAGGCCGACCGAATCGACGAGGAAGGGCATGTCGTCGTTGACGATGTCCACCACCGTGTGCGGCGAGCCCCAGCCGTCGCGCTCGATCTTCGGGTTATAGACGCGAATCCGCGGCTCACCCGGCGCGCGCGCCTCGGCGAAGCGCCATAGACTGAGGCTAGCGCCGTAGAGGTTTTCGACGCTGCGGCCGGCGGCCTCTTCGGGCGCCATTCGCTGCAGCATCAGGCGGACGAAATATTCCAGATCGGCGCGGTCCGGCTTGTCGCCGAGCCGGGCGCGAAGATGGGCGATGACGGCCGCGATCCGCTCGCGAACCGGGTCTTCGCTTGTCGATGGCATGGCGATCTCCCTATCCCGGACCGTGCCGCCTCGGCATGCGATGCCTCGGGCACGGGCCGAAGAATCCAAGCTTACGCTAGGCTCGGATGGTTAACAAACTGTGACGCGCGCGGCCCGCGCCGACGCGGCCGACCGATCGGGCCTTGCTCTCCGTCCCTGGAATGGAGTTTGATGCAGGCCACGCGCCGGTGCGGCGCGCGGGGGGCCGAAGGCCGGAGCCGGGGCGCGGCCCTCGATAACGTACCTCGATAACGTAACAGTGTGCGGGGCCAAGTGATGCTGGCGATTTCGCTCATTCTTTTCGCCCTCGCGGTGCTCGTCGGCGCCGTCATGGCGATCATCCATCTTTCGTCTTCGGGGGCGCGGACGCCGCCGGTGCCGCTTGCCGCGCTGCACGGCGTGCTCGCCGTCGGCGGTCTCGTGCTGCTCGCCCTCGGGCTCGACGGTCCGATACGCGGGCTTGCCACCGGCACCAGCCAGTTCGGCGCCATCGCTCTGGTGTTTTTCGTCGTCGCGTCGCTCGGCGGGCTGATCCTGCTCCGGGCGCATATGAAACGCGGCCGGCTGCCGGGCGCGCCGATCGGCATCCACGCGCTGGTCGCCGTGGTCGGCTTCGTCATGCTTTTCGTCTACGTCCTGCTCTAGAGCCTTTGCGCAAGATCGTTCGATCCCGGGAGCCTTCGCCATGATGCACGAAAGCGACTTCCTCGCCGCTGCCGAGGCGATGCAACGGCGCTGGTTCGACGCGCTGGAAGCGGCGGAGCCGGATGCGCTTGACGTCGATTTCGAGAATGGGATTCTCACCGTCGAAGCCGAGGGCATCGGCACCTTCGTCCTTAGCAAGCACGCGCCGACGCGCCAGCTCTGGCTGTCCTCGCCGCTTTCGGGCGCCAGCCACTACCAGTACGACGCGGCGCGCGCGGCCTGGCTCTCGACCCGCGGCGGCGGCGACCTTGACGCCCTTCTCGAAGCCGAATTCGCGCGCGCGGCCGGGATGAGGATCGCGCCCTAGGGAAACTCTGAAAAAGTCTTCGACACGAAGGTGAGGATGTGATTCGAAGAGATCAAGCTGCGGAATTGAGGGTTGGATCGGTCGATGAAGCAGATGACGTTCGCGACGAGTGGATTTGAGCGCTACGCCAAAACGACGCGGCGGGCGGCGTTTCTGGTGGAGATGGAGCAAGTGGTGCCGTGGGGCGATCTGTGCCGGCTGATCGAGCCGGTCTATCCGAAGCCCGGCAACGGCCGTCCGCCTGTAGGGCTGGAGCGGATGCTGCGGACCTATTTTCTGCAGCAGTGGTTCAACCTGTCGGACCCGGCGGTCGAGGAGGCGCTCTACGAGTCGGTGTCGATGCGAGGGTTTGCGGGTATCGACCTGGGTCGCGAGCCGGTGCCGGACGAGACGACGGTGTGCCGCTTCCGTCACCTTCTGGAGGAGCATGACCTGGGCCGCCGGCTGTTCGAGGAGGTGCACCGCTATCTGGAGGCCCAAGGCATCAAGATCGCGCGCGGGACGATCGTCGACGCCACCATTATCAATGCGCCGTCCTCGACCAAGAATGCCGACAAGGCGCGTGACCCCGACATGCACCAGACCAGGAAGGGCAATCAGTGGTACTTCGGCATGAAGGCCCACGTCGGCGTCGACAGCAAGACCAGGCTGATCCACGCCGCGGTCGCCACCGCCGCCCATGTCGCCGACAGCGCGGTGCTGGCCGACCTGCTGCACGGCGAGGAGACCCGCGTCTGGGGCGATCAGGCCTACCGGGGCCAGACCGACGTCATCAAGGAGCACGCCCCCAAGGCCCGGGACTTCACCAACCGCCGCTATCGCCATCGGGGTGTCGTCGATGAGCAGGAGCGCCGGAAGAACCGCACCAAGTCCAGCGTGCGCAGCCGGGTCGAGCACGTCATTGGCGTCATCAAGCGGGTGTTCGGCTTCGCCAAGGTCCGCTACCGCGGCCTCGACAAGAACGCCCATCGGCTGTTCGTCACCTGTGCCCTGGCCAATCTCTTCATCGTCCGACGCCATCTCCTGCGATCGGGGGCGTAGTATGTCTGGCGGTGGCCAAAACCGCGTCATCAACGTCCGATGCGGCGCTCCGCACCGCACCAACACCTTCATCCTTTGACTTCTGAGCCTCCTGCGATGAAACACCTTGTCCCAGCCGCTACTTGTTCAGAGGTTCCCTAGGAGCATATGCCG
>JAJYTL010000069.1 GCA_021793055.1 Pseudomonadota bacterium | reverse complement strand
GCCGTTTTCCGACTGCCGCTAACCAAGTTCATGTTCCTCGCCATCCCTGGCTTTATGATCTGGCTGATCGATGGCTTCCTGATGTCATTGCTGTTCGGGATTTTCTGTACGCGGTTTCGCGATGTTCCGCAGATTATCCAAAGCTTCCTGCAAGTGGTCTTTTTCGGGACACCGATCATGTGGCAATTGGACCTGATCAAGGGTCATTCGGTGATTACGACTATCCTTGCCCTAAATCCCTTTTATGCCTTGCTCCATATCGTTCGGGCGCCGATCCTGGGCCATCATATCGGGTTTCTCGCATGGGCCGTGGCGCTACTTTTCACTGGCCTTTTGGCGGTTGCGACGGCGCTGATCTTCGCGCGGATGCGCGGTCGCATCGCGTTCTGGGTCTGACGCTCATGGTCGGCATCGTCGCTTCTGATCTTTCGATCGACTTTCCGCTCTATCACGCGGAGAGCCGCAGTCTGAAAAAAGCCATGCTATCGGTGGCGAAAAGCCGCTTGAGCAAGGATCGCAGGCAGCGTCTCGTGGTGCAGGCACTGCGGGACGTGTCGTTCACCTTGAGGCCTGGCGATCGTCTCGGTCTAATTGGCGCGAACGGTGCCGGAAAGACCACTCTTTTGCGCGCCCTGGCGGGTATCTATGAGCCGGTTAAGGGGGCGCTTTCAATGCGTGGGCGGTCGACAGCGCTTCTCGATCCGAGCCAGGGTTTAAATATGGACCTGACGGGTCGCGAAAATATCCGCCTATTCGGACTCTATAAGAAATTGTCCCGCACAGAAGTGGAAGAGCTGGAAAAGGACGTGGTCGAGTTCTCTGAGCTCGAGCAGTTCATCGATATTCCTGTGCGAACCTATTCCTCCGGCATGACGGTTCGCCTTGGCTTTGGCCTCGCAACCGCAGTCCACCCTGAAATCCTGATCATGGACGAGTGGATTCTGGCCGGTGACGCCAGCTTCATGGACAAGGCGCGACACCGCCTCGAAACCATCGTGCGCGGCGCGGATATTCTCGTCCTTTCGAGCCATTCGGCCAGCGTCATCAAGGAATGGTGCAATCGAGTCATCTGGTTGGACCAGGGCCGCATCATGGCCGATGGCACGCCTGACGACGTGCTTAAAGCCTATTTGCCGGTCGACGAATGGGAAAAGATTGACGGAATTGGGTGAGGGGTGGAGTGCGCCCCATGGGCAGAGAAAAGTCACGTCGAATTGTTCAGGCAAAGACTTAAAGATGCCTGTCAAGAGTCTGCAGCACCCTAGCGTACCCCGGCCACGCGGTGAACGGGGCGATCGGCGAAGCGTCCCCGCCCCCAATTGCGCCATCATAATAACAATGATAAATTGCTCAAACAGATAATTATAATAATATCAGGTAGTTTATGTGGTTGCGCCAATGTGGAGCATGCTGATGGCAGGCAATAGCAACGGCGGGCGAGTACATGGCGCGTTATAGCTGCGATCTCTTCCTCACCCACGCGTGGCGCTATCACGCGGATTGGACCCAAGCGGCGGCAATGTTTGATGCCGTCAACGATCTTTCGTGGCGAAATTTCTCAGTTCCGTGGCACGATCCGGCAATGGATGCTAACACCGACGTCGGTGGGCGCTTTATTCGAGAGTGGCTGGAGACGCAGATCATTCCCGCTGACGCGGTGGTTTTGCTCGCCGGAGTGTATCGCCTGGGTAGCGCTCGCAAGTGGCTTGATATCGAGCTGGAATACGCGGCCCAGCATGGTAAGCCCGTCTTCGGCCTTCCAGCAGTCGGCGAGGCGGTGGCGGCGTTTCCCGCCGAGTTGCGCCATAGGATCGTTGCGCCTCTGCCCTGGGATGGCGCCCAATCAGCTGAAATTCTTGAGAATTTCCTGCACAGGCCCGGTGCGGCTGTAGCTGGGTGAGGAGGGTGATTAGTCACCGATTGCAACCGAGCCGCCTGTTGCCCTTCGCGAAGTCCGATACAGGTTACGGCGGATGGGCTACTCCTTGTCCCGCTTGTATTAACATGCTTCCGACCAAGTCGGCTTTCATCTAAGGGGTGTGCTGGCATGACTGATCAAGTCCTAATTCGGCTTACTGACGGTAAGCGCAGGCAGGAGATCCAGGGGCATCGAGTCGCCTTCAGTGCTTGGCAGTGCTTTGGTCATGATCGGGTCGCAAAGCACCCTGATCTTCTCGCCGCGCTCGGTGCCGATCTTCTCACCCGGGCGGGATTGGTCATTTACGGCAATCCAGAATTTATCACCGCACTGCTGACGGTAACGCCTGCGCTCCAGGACCATGCGCTCGCGATTCTCAAGGGGCAGCCGATGCCGGACGGGTCCGCGCTGCCTGAAGGCTTACCGCCTTTCAAGCTAGAGGAGATTCCGGCTGAGGCCAAGGTGGTCTTCCATGCCGAAATATCTGCCTTCCGCCGCGCGCAATTGGAACGGCGCCTCGGCGGATGGGTCGAAGTCCTCGGGCCGGAGCACGCGAGACAGGTCTCCCCGACGCTGATCCCTGATCAGGCGTGGTCGCCAGTTCAACGTAACATCTATCCAATCCCGATTCCGGAAGTCCTCATAGAAGCGGGATTGGAAATGCTTCTGATCGACTGCCCGGCGCGTAACCTTGCTCTGATGCCGAACGGGCTAGGGTACGTTCATAACGCGCTCAAGCGGGCCGGCGTCCATTTTCAAACCTTCGATCTCGATATTGTGGCCTATCACCGGTTTCACATGCACCGGCTGTTCGATATCGGCGGTACCGTTACCTTGGCGGATGGGCGCGATATGCCCGTTGATCCTTGGCAGGCCGAGCACTACGACCTTTGGAATGAAGGTCCGGTCGTTGATTATTTCAGGCCGCTGATCGAAGAGGCGGCGCAAGCGATTATCGCCGCCCGGCCAAAAGTTCTCGGGCTCTCGATCCAGGAGTGCAATGAGGCGCTCTCACGCGAGTTGGTGCAGCGTGTCAAGGCGGCTTTGCCTGATATCGTGGTGCTAGTCGGGGGCTTCAGCTGCTACAACGCCGATGTCGGCCTCCGCGCATTTCCAGAGGCCGACTATATGTGCATCGGCGAGGCCGACCTTACCGTCGGCCCGCTTGTCGAGGCCTTGGCGCGGGGAGAATGCCCGAGGGGCGTTCCTGGCGTCCTATCGCGCTATGATAGCCCTGGCCGCCGTTTCATTCCGGCGCCGATGCCCCAGGATCTCGATAAGCTCGACTTCCCCCGTTACGAGTGGTTCGATCTTTCGATCTATCGCAACTTCAACGGATACCAGCTCACCCCGGTTATCGCTAGCCGTGGCTGTCGCTGGTCTCGTTGTACGTTTTGCGCGGAGCGGTTCTACTGGCGAATTCGCTCCGCCAAGAACTTCGTTGACGAGCTTGAATGGCTCGCCAATCAGGGCTGCTCGTTGTTCATGTTTAACGAGAGCGACCTGAACGGCATGCCGGAGAAGGTACTCGACATCTGTAACGAGATCATTCGTCGAGACATCAAGGTTAAGCTCACCGGGCAGCTCCGTATTCACAAAAAGAGCGATCGCGCCTTCTACCAGAAATTGCACGACGCAGGTTTCGTGGCGCTGCGGTTCGGCGTCGACGCCTTCTCTGCGAATACGCTACGCCTACAGAAAAAGGGCTACACCACCGATATGATCTCGCAGAATCTCAAGGATTGCTGGGAGTGCGGCATCTTTACGGAGGTTAACTGGGTTATCGGGGTGCCTGGGGAAACCGATGCGGATACCGAAGAGGGGATTGAACTGATTCTCAAGAACCGGAATTATATCGGCCGACTGGCGAATATTAATCCCCTAATCTTAATCAATGGCAGCGTCTACTGGATTGATCCAGAAGCGCATGGCATTCATTTTCGTCTGCCGCGCGACGAGCTCTACGCAAAGTACCCGCGCGTCATTCCAGCCGAGCACTGGTACAGCGAGGGGCCCTATATCGACGGCCACGTGCGCAAACAGCGGTTTGAGCGCATCGTGCGAGCGCTTATTGCGGCTGAATTTCCAGTTGGCCCCTGGGCGCAGCGTATTATCGAGGCGGTTGAAACCGATCTGGACGGTGCGGGCGGTATTAAGATTCGACGCACAGGGGACGTTGAGGCGGCGACAGTAGCGCCGATCCGGACCGTTGAGAGCCACAGAATTTATCGCCGCGGCGATAGATTTCTCGGCGTACCTGCGGCGCTTGGCGAGGTCGATGTCGCAACGCTTGAAGCTGGGCGGGACGGCGTGATCGATGCCGCAACCGAGGCAGAACTTAATGCTGCGATCAGGCTTGCTACCGAATGGGCGAATTCGCGCGGTCACTTTGATCCAAGGAAGCGCCAACGTGCGTTTGGCGGTTATATGCGGGCCGGAAGTTTCCTAGGGGAGGAGCAACTCGGCGCGGCGCCCGAGCATCCGGTCATCTTCTCCTTCAAAGGCGAGACTTATGCCATGCCGGCGACGGAACGCGGTCTTATTCCGCGTAAGCGGAATCTGACGCTTCGCCAGCTTTGGGACGACTATGCAGATAGCCTCCCCGCTAGCGCCCGAAACGAGTTGTTCGCAGTCTTGACGGAGGAACGCAAGCACTCGCGTGGCAGTCGCGCGCGGTTGCTCATGCGGCCATTGGTGCTGAAGGCGCTGGCGAAAGGCGCCATTGCCGGTCTCCGGGCGCGTTCGGCGAAAAGAAATCAGCGCCCTTCGAGCGGCGTCACCGTTGGCGGTGCAACCTGGATGATTCGGTCGGTGATTACGGTCGGTGCGGTGCCCGAACTTCTGCAAACTATCGGCAATTATAATCTGGTGCAGTTCGATGGGGAGTTCTACGGCTTGCCGCACGGCCTCGACGTCAATTGGACAACGGGCGAGGTCGGCTTTCTGCCCGGTGTCATCGTGGGCGGTAGTGCGCGATCGGTACTCGACCGCATTCGGGACGCGGTCGCGCCAAAGCAATTTGCTGACGTTGAAGTGCCCCGTCACGGCAGTGGGCCGGCGGGTGATATTTCACAGAAACCGGTTCAACTCGGTGAACTCGAAGGATATCGCCTAGTCAGTTACGAGGGCTGGATTTACGGGCTTCCTCGCTCCCTCGGGGACATCGATCTGGTCGAGGTCGATGCGCTGGAGCTGCCCGAGGTCGTGCGCGACGTTTCCCGTGATGTCGTCGAGCACGTGATTCTAGAGCGCGTCGGCGTATTGCAGCGCGATCTGGCTGGAGGCAAATAGATCTCGACGGTGCGGCCGTGGTCGCTGTGAATTCGGTCGTCGACCAGGATTTGCCGCCAAGGGACTGGCGCCAACATCGCTTCGGCTTAAGCAAGGAACACTGGGAGAGCCTTCGTGGTCAAGCGTTCTGGGTAACCGGCGCCGGAACGGGCTATGGCCGGGCGGTATCTGCCGCCCTGGCAGCAGCGGGCGCGGAAGTCTTTCTCAGTGGCCGCCGCCGATCGGTTCTCGACGAGAGTCTTTCGACGATTTCGGCATTAGGCATTCCGGTTCAGCGCTGCCATGTCGTTCCCGTTGATGTTGCCGATGTTAACCAGGTAACGGCCGCCGCCGAGGCGATCCGCGGAGCGGTTCTTCAACTACACGGCTTGGTGAACAACGCGGCGCTGCCGCAGTTCCCCGGCGATTGGCCGCTCGCGGACGGCGAGCCGCCGGCTTGGCGGGAGCTGATGGAGACGAATGTGACCGGCTCCTGGCTGGTCACGCGCGCCGCGCTGCCGCTCTTGGTAAAGGGCCGATCGATGCGCGTCCTCTTCGTGTCGTCAGAGGCGGCTTGGGCGGCGACGTCCGGCTTTGGTCCCTATAATGTCTCAAAGGCGGCCCTGAATAGTCTCAGTGTGTCCTTCGCCACCGAAATTGCCGACCGATTTCCTGACCGTGATGTGCAGGTCAACGTTCTGGTTCCCGGCGAGGCAAAAACGGAGATGAACCAAGGCTCAACCATTAGCCCCTTTGCTGCGGTGCCAATGGCACTGGCGCTTCTCGCACACTCGCCAAGTGGGCCTAATGGCCGGTTCTTCCATCGCGACGGTCGTCATCTCCCCTTTGGCTTCGCCGAGCCCTGGGGACGCCCGGTTACGGGTACCAAAATGGCGTCGCGCGATGGCGCGGATGCTGCGGCATCCCCGATCAGGTCGTTCGGCAGATTTTTCGTGGGTATCCGGCGGAGCATCAAGGATGGCGGATAACTGTGATTTGGGTACTGGTTCGGGTGGTCAGCTCTTCGCCCTCGGCGAATTCAAGGACGCGGGAGCGATCGGATCAGTTTGCCTCTCGAGCCGTGCCCGAAGGCATGCTTCGCAGAGGCAGCCTTCCGATCGTGCCGGCATTGCTCCCTTTGTTAACTCTGCACACCATCGTGTCGGGCCAGGTTCGCACGCGATGGGTATTTTGCATATGGCGCATAAGGTTTTCATGGTTTCGATTTTCGCATAACCGCGCCGCGGGAGCGATGACAAGTCACCGAAATGGCCAGTGGATGTGATGTCGATAATTCGACTGCGGCGCTTCGGTAGCCAGAACTTTTGTCTTTGCACAGCGGAAAAGGAAATTTCCTAAACATGTGGATTCACTTTTACCTCGGCAACGTACACCCGATGGGGAGACTCATGGTGTACGACCAAATCCGGCTTTTTGAGGCCGGATTCAGCGAACTCGGCCACGCCGTCACAATCGGTGACCGTCTCGCGCCAAACGCGATCAATTTGATCTGGGAAAACTTCCGCCCCGGTCAGTCGCAGTTGTTGCGCGAAAGCGGCATCGCCTACGGCATCGTGGCGACTGAAATTCCGGACGGTAAGGGGTTCAACTGGCGATGTGACGAGCCGTGGCGCAGTCGAGCTGCGGCATTTCCAGAGGTCGCGGAAGGAGCAGCCTTCATATGGTCTCTGGTCGAGCAGGCGGTGCCCAACTATTCCTCGTTTGCTCCGGCCGGCTATCTCGAGATCGGTTTCTCGGAGCGTCTGGTGCCTGCCGAGGCTTATACCGATCCGGAGGTTGACTTCGCTTTCTTCGGCCAGATTAACGACTACCGCCAATCGGTGCTGGGTGAGCTTGCCCGCCATTGCAAGGTGAGAATCCCATCTAGAATTCTCTCCCCAGCGGAGCTCAACGCCTTCATCGGACAATGCCGAATCGGCATTTGCTTCCGGCAATCCCCCGAATGGCCGATCCCTTCCTCGACGCGGCTCGGTCTCCTGCTTCACGGGAGACGTGGCATCGTCCAGGAATTCACGCCGGTCGCAACGCGACAAAGCTCGCTGGCGCCGATGGCGGCGGAGGGGACCGACTTCGCCGAGTTCTGTCTGAGCCGACTCAGCGCCAATTGGCGCGCCGAGGCCGATGAGGCATTCGAGCGCTACCGCGCGCTTCTTCCGATGAGGGGCCTCATGGAGCGCCTCCTCGACGAGACGGTGCTGCATAATCCGCGCCTCCGCCACAAAGCGCGGAGCGCCGTCGACGACGACCGAAAGGATATACCTGGGCTGTTCCCGCCGGAGCCGATCCTGGAAGAGATTTATCGCGAGTACAACATCGTACGAATCGATAGTCGGCGGCTTGTCGCGGTGGCGCAATCCTTGGGCCCCCTGGATCTGCCGGCCGTACTGTCGGGCCAGAAGCCGCTTCCGCCGGAAAGCCAATTCAAGATCGGCAGCAATGTCGATGACCTGAAGCAGGTCATCGATGGCGTACGGGGCGTGAATCTACCGGAGCCTACGTTCGAAGAGAGCTATAGAGGTTTCCATATCATCCGGGTCGGCAACATGCTCGTCGCCTTCGCGAAGCAGTTCGGTTCTCATCGTTCGTTTGCCCAAGCCCTAAGAAGAGAAGGCCCTCTGCTTGGCCGCGACGTTCTTATAGGCTGGGAGATAGCTGCATTGCGGACCCAGATCGATGCTACCAAAATGTTCGGGCTCCGCGCTAAAACGCTCCAGGTCTTTAGGAAAGTCATGAGAAGAACTTCCTGCCGTTGACAGTGAAGGTCTAATAAAGTGTGGCAAATGAGATAATCATCTCAGCTTCAGCAGGCTCAGGGAACTACAACGGTCCTTATTGGAGGTGTGAGGTTTTACGGGCACTAAGAGCAGTAATGTGCTTTCCTAGGCCCTTGTGATTAGGCATCTAGATTGGAAATTAACGCAATAGGTGATGGCGCTTATGCAGCCCGACTTTCCGAAAGTAATCGAAATAGAGCCGACCATGTCGTGCAATCTTCGTTGCAAGATGTGCCATGTATCCTTTATGAACGACGAGCCCCGTGACGTTTTGTCAACTGATTTAATTGATAGACTAGGAAATCTACGAGGTGTGCATGTCATTATAGGGTCAGGTTTTGAGCCTATGATGCACAAACAATTTTCGGATATTGTTCGCCGCCTAACCGCGCTAGGTGCTTGCCTAGAAACTGTCTCCAATGGAACATTGCTTAGCGAGGAGAACGTTTCCGCGCTTCTCGATGCTGACTTGCGCATTTTCACCTTTTCTTTTGATGGTATCCGTCCGGCAACGTATGAGCATATCCGTCGGCGGTCGGAGTTCCGCAAGACCATAGATTCGATTACGCGTTTCCGGCAGCGTTTCGGACAAAGAGATACATTCTTTGCCGTGAATACCACAATGATGCGGTCCAATATGGCCGAGATACCAGAGATCATAGATTTTTGGGATAAGGCGGACTTTCATCTGATTCGCTTTCTCTCGATGGTAGTGAGAGCAAACGACCCTGCCCTGATTCGTGAAAGTCTTTTCCCGGTACGCTCTGATTATCTGACTCTATTGGAAGCGGCGGCAAAGGACATTATCTTTAACAATCGTCGCGTCACTCTATTAGTCCCTCCCCAGATTAATGGCGGACTGATTGCATCGAGAAATCCGGCAGCCCGGATTGTTCCGGATCCGCGTGTGGAACATCAGATAGGTTTGTGGCCCGGAATGTCAGTTGATTGCAAGTCGCCCTGGACCTTTGCCAAAATCCTCAACAATGGTGATGTTCAGCTTTGCTATAAGTTCACAGTTGGCAATTTGCGTGAAGACTCGCTCGAAGGCATCTGGTTTGGTGAGCGAGCCAATGCCGCGAGGGCCGCCGTACTAGCCGACACACGGCACTGTGCGAGCTGCGATTATTATCGTCTATGTTTGAAAAGTCGCGATATCGATGCCCACGACATCGCTTCCTATTTTGACGTTGGCCATCAGCCGGGCATTCGCAATATAAATTTTGACACCGGCGAGCTGCAGCTTGAACACGTGGATACGCCGATCCTTGTCGAAACAGTGAAAGATTGTAACATAGTCCGTTATCGCGGACAGTACATCGTTTGCCCGCACGAGCTGGGGCCCATGGACCTCTCAGCCGTGGACCTTTCGATTATTGCCGGGCTCCGCATCGAACCGACCTTACATGCTGCCAGAAGTTGGTGTGCGCATCGATCGCTGACCAGTGCCACCGCGGAAGACCAGCGCCCTGGTCCAGCGTTGGGGGCAGGCTCACAATGACCTTCGTGTTCCGTTCATAGTTGGATGAAACAAGAGGCTCATTACTGGCCTTGGCAAGGGCGTTGTATTTTGCGTATGATTGTTTAATGGGGGCGTTTAACGCGGCCGCAGCGGTCGGGCCGGTAGTTAGGGGCAAGTATGAGTGCGGGGTCGCGCAGCAGCCGGATTGGCAAAGCAGTGCTGCTATTGGTGCTATGCGCGTGCGTTGGCGTGGCCTGGTGGATGCGACGGCAGGGCCTTTTGGCCCCGGACCTGTTCGAGCGCCGTTTGGTGCTACACCCCATTGTATCGGCGATTTTCTTTGTTCTCGCCTACGCGATCTCGGTTCTGACGCTCATCCCCACACTGCCCCTCAATCTCGCCGCCGGGGTTTTCTGGGGCGCCGGTCTCGGCGGGCTAATCGCCACTGGCGGCGCGGTGCTCGGCACCATCGGCGCGTTCTATGCGGCGCGGGGCTTGTTCGGGCAGCCCTTGGCGCGCCGCTTCGGCAGTGATCGCGTGGCGCGGCTTCAGCGGGAATTCGACGCCAAGGGCTGGCGCCTCATCGCTTTCATCCGCTTGAATCCGGCGCTGCCGACGGGACCAATCAACTACGTTCTGGGACTGACCGCGATCGACGCGTTCACCTACGTTTGGGCCACCGCCATCTTTCTTTTGCCGCCGACCTTCGTTGTGGCCCTGATCGGCCATGCGATGGGGAGCTTCATCGCTAAAGGCGCCGTCGCCGATCTAATCAAGGCGCTGATCGCCGTGTCCGCGGCGGCCATGGCGCTGGTAGCGATGTGGTACGCGGCCCGGGCGCTCAACCAGCTCAGAGGCAGATCGCGATGACCGTTACCATCCTGGCGCTCACCTTGAACGAGGTCGAGGGCGTACGGGCGATTCTGCCGCGGATAGATCCCGCTTGGTACGACCAGCTTATCGTGGTCGATGGCGGCTCGACCGACGGCACCGTGGAGTGGTGCCGGGAGCGGGGCGTTGACGTGTACATCCAACAGAAGCGCGGCATCCGCTTCGCCTATCTGGAGGTCATGCCGAAAATTTCCGGTGACATCGTGCTGACGCTGAGCCCGGACGGTAACTGCGATCCGGCCATCATTCCGACGCTCTTGGCGAAGATGGCTGAGGGCTACGACCTCGTCATCGGCAGCCGCTATCTGGGCGATGCCCATAGCGATGACGACGACATCGTCACCGGTTTCGGCAACTGGCTGTTCACGCGCACCGTCAATTTGCTCCATCGCGGCCGCTACACCGATTGCATGGTGATTTACCGCGCGTTCAAGCGCGAGCTCGTCGTCGAATTGGATCTCGACAAGGAAGCCTCCTACCGTCTTCCCGAACGCCTGTTCGGCACGGTGATCAGCTGGGAGCCGCTGATGTCGGTGCGGGCGCTGAAGGCGAAGAAGAAGGTCGGCGAGGTTGCGGCCGGCGAGCCGCCGCGCATCGGCGGTGTGCGGAAGCTGCAGATCCTGCGCTGGGGCGCGGCCTATTACTTCCAGTTCTGGCGCGAGCTGTGGTTCTGGAGGAAACGGGGGTGACCGCGTTGCGGCGGATCAGCACCATACTTCCGGGGTCGGCGCAAAAATCCCCGGATTTCCGCCCATCTGCCCCCCTCAAAAGCGCCCGCGCTATGGAAGTCGGGCGAGGGATACCTGATCGCGCGCTCAAGACACGCTTTCCAAGTGTTTGGTCGCGTTTTTCCTGCTGCTCATTGTTTTCGGTTCCGGCGTGAGTTGTGGTACTGGACAAGTCGATAATGGAAAAGTCGGTGCGATTGATATTGTTCCGGTTTTCGTCACTACTCATTGACTCGAAACGAGCGACGGGAAATTACGTTGAACGGAATCTCTGACCTACCGACCGGCATACCCGCCAAAGCCTCAATGGCAAGCCGCTCCTTTCCAATCGTGCTTCCAACTGCGGCGACCATGATCGCTGTCTTCTGCATTGCGGGCATTCACGCGTGGGCCGCAATGAGAGGTAGTGCGGGTCTTGGTATTACGAGCTTATCAGTTTGGGGTGCTATTGGGCCTGGAGGGTATCGCCCGCTTGCATTTATCTACGCCTTTCTGATGGATACGCTCTACCAGCAATGGGGGTCCGGACCGCTACTTATTGCTGCGCTCGGCGTTCATATCCTACTCGCGACGCCAATCTATTTATTCCTTCGGCGATTCGTATCACCGATTGTGGCGACGCCTATCCTTATCCTTTTCCTGTGCTCGCAGTCGTTTCTTCTGCAGGTTTGGGAACTAACAATATTCACCCACATCTTTGTGCCGGGTCTCGGATGCGCCGGACTCCTTCTCGCACTCGACATCGTAAGCGACAGGACATCCAAGCTTAACGTTCCACGCTATGCGGGCCTAGGCGTTCTCATGATCGCATTGCCATGGATCAGGGAGTACGGAGTATTCCTCGCGGCCTCTGTATTGGTAATTGCCATTCTCTATCGTCATTGGACACTGGGTGCATTCGCAGTGACCGGCCTGTTGCATGGCTTTTTCCCGACTTACGTAATGAGTTTTCTTTTTCCTGAACTTCCGGTGAGATCTGTCCTCGCACTCGGCAACGTCGCGACCGTCACCGGCATACACGGATCGGCAGGGCTTCACCAGACAATTACAAAGCTCTTGACAGGCGTTCCGCGTGTGAGCCTGTTGGCGCTCCAAGGCTTATTTGCCCAGGTAAGTATCTTCGTGCTCGCTGCGTCGGCCATCGCGCTCGGGCGTCGGGCATTGCTTTTGTTAGCCGTAATCGTTTTGGTTGCCGCATTTTTTATGCATTCGGCGCCCGCAAAAACGTGGTATCCAATCCTGGCACTCGTTTTCCTATTCTCTGAATATGCCCTGTTCCTCTTAACCGGCACAGGCCGGCAGCGACTTCTAGTGGGTTCGCTCGCCGTTCTCACGCTGGCGCCTTTCGCACGACTCTACGCGATGCCGGTACATCTTTTGTATGCGC
>JAJYTL010000068.1 GCA_021793055.1 Pseudomonadota bacterium | reverse complement strand
ACCACGACGCGCCGGCCAAGATGTACGACGTCGCCGGGCTCAACGCCGCCCATATCGTCAACACCGCCCTCGACGCCCTCGGCCGTCCCGCTACCTGCGTCGCTTCCGCTTGAAACCCTACGCGGACAAGCCGCAAGTGGGAGCGGGATGATCGCCGCCCTCGCCCGGATGGTCGGCGACGCCTTCTCGATCGCCGGTCTTCTCGGCGCCGCCTATCAGCTGACCGGCGCCCTGGCGCTGTGGCGCTTTCGCGCCGCAGGCCTTGCCGATGCCGGCGACAGCGCGCCGATCCTGCCGCCGGTCACCGTCCTGAAGCCGCTCTGCGGCGCGGAGCCCGATCTCGCGGCCAATCTGCGCTCCTTCGTCGATCAGGCCTATCCCGCCCTGCAAGTGGTCTTCGGCGTGCAGAGCGCCGATGATCCCGCCATCGCCATGGTGCGGGCGTTGATCCGCGAACGGCCCGAGGCCGACCTCGCTCTCGTCATCGACGAGACCCCGCACGGCGCCAACGGCAAGGCGGCAAACCTGATCAACATGCTGCCGGCGGCGCGGCACGACATCCTCGTTATCGCCGATAGCGACATGCGGGTTCGGCCGGACTATCTGCACCGCGTCACCGCGGCGCTGCTGCGGAACGATGACATCGGGCTTGTCACCTGCCTCTATTCGGCGCGGCCGGGCGGGGGCGTCGCCGCCCGGCTCGGCGCCGCCGGCATCAATTACGGCTTTCTACCCTTGGCGCTGGTCGGCTGGCTATTCGGCGTTGGCGACGGCAGCTTCGGCGCGACGCTGGCGCTTCGGCGTCGCGATCTTGAGGCAATCGGCGGCTTCGAGCGCCTGGCCGACGTGCTGGCCGACGATTACGAGCTTGGCGTTGCGGTGCGGGCGCTTGGGCGGCGCATCGCGCTGCCGCCCTATCTGATCGAGACCGCGGCGCAGGAGCGCGACCTCGCGGCGCTGTGGCGGCACGAGCTTCGCTGGGCGCGCACCTTGCGCCTGCTCGCGCCGGCGGGCTATGTCGCGAGCCAGATCGCCCAGGCCACCGCCTTCGCCCTGATCGGAGCGCTGATCGGGCTTGCGCTCGGGCCGGGCGCGTGGTTCGGTGCGACGGCTTTCGGGATCGCTGTCCTGGCCCGGCTTGTCCTGGTTCGGAGCGCGGACCGAATTCTCGGGGCGCCGCCGCTCGCCCTTTGGTTATTGCCGATCCGCGATATATTATCTGCGGCGATCGCGATCGCGGCTTTTTGCGGCCGCCGGGTTGCCTGGCGCGGTAAAAGCTTCCATATCGATCGCCAAGGCCGGCTTATCCCCGACGAAAAGGTTCCCCACTGATGGCCAAGAAGACCTTGTTCCTGCACCCGCCCTCGTTCGAGGGCTTCGACGGCGGCGCCGGCTCGCGCTACCAGGCGAAGCGGGAGATCCGCTCCTTCTGGTACCCGACCTGGCTCGCGCAGCCGGCGGCGCTGGTGCCGGGCAGCCGGCTGATCGACGCGCCGCCGCGCAAGCTCGGCCTCGGCGACGTCTTGCCGCTGGCCAAGGACTACGAATTTCTCGTAATTCACACATCGAGCCCGTCCTTTTCCTCCGACATCAAGGTGGCGGAGGCGATGAAGGACGTGAATCCCAAGCTTCAGATCGCCTTCATCGGCGCCAAGGTGGCGGTCGAGCCCGACAACAGCCTCGCCGCCTCGAAGGCGGTCGATCTCGTCGCCCGCAACGAGTTCGACTTCACCATCAAGGAAGTCGCCGACGGCCGCCCGCTCGCCGAGATCGACGGCATCACCTATCGCGACCAGGCCGGAAACATCGTCAGCAACCGCGACCGCGCGGTGCTCGAGGACATGGACCAGCTGCCCTTCGTCACTGAGGTCTATAAGCGCGACCTGGTGATCAACGATTATTTCATCGGCTATCTCAAGCACCCCTACATCTCGTTCTATACCGGCCGCGGCTGCAAGTCGCGCTGCACCTTCTGCCTGTGGCCGCAAACCGTCGGCGGCCACCGCTATCGCGTGCGCAGCCCGGAACATGTCGTCGAGGAGATCCGCCTCGCCAAGCACTACTGGCCCGAGGTCAAGGAATTCTTCTTCGACGACGACACCTTCACCGACAACCTGCCGCGCGCCGAGGCGATCGCCCGCGAGCTCGGCAAGCTCGGCGTCACCTGGTCCTGCAACGCCAAGGCCAACGTGCCGCGCGAGACCTTGAAGGTGATGCGCGAGAACGGCCTGCGCCTGCTTCTCGTCGGCTACGAATCCGGCAACCAGAAGATTCTCAACAACATCAAGAAGGGGCTTCTGGTCGACGTGGCGCGCCGGTTCACCCGCGACTGCCACGATCTCGGCATCACCATCCACGGCACCTTCATTCTCGGCCTGCCCGGCGAAACCCAGGAGACCATCCGCGAGACGGTGAAGTTCGCCACCGAGATCAACCCCCATACCATCCAGGTTTCGCTGGCCGCGCCCTACCCCGGCACCTTCCTCTATCGCCAGGCGACGGAGAACAAGTGGCTAGACGAGCGCTACGCGGAGCTGGTGGACGACGACGGCGTGCAGCTGGCGCCGCTCTCCTACCCGCACCTGCCACATACCGAGATCTACCAATCGGTCGAGACGTTCTACAAGCGCTTCTATTTCCGCGCCGGCAAGATCGCCGAACTGGTCGGCGAGATGATCCGCCAGCCGGACATGATGGGCCGCCGCCTTCGCGAGGGCGTCGAGTTCTATCACTTCCTCCGCGCGAGGACGCACTGAAGCACCTCATCGTCACCGCCGACGATTTCGGCGCGTCGCTTGAGGTCAACGAGGCGGTCGAGGCCGCGCATCGGGACGGCATCCTGACCACCGCAAGCTTGATGGTGGCGGCGCCGGCCGTCGCCGACGCGATTTCTCGCGCGCGCCGCCTGCCCGGCCTTCGCGTCGGGCTTCATCTCGTGCTGGTGGAGGGCGAGGCCGTGCTGCCGGCGACGGAGATTCCGCGCCTCGTCGATGCCGCCGGCGTATTCCCCAAGGATCAGGTCACGGCCGGCTTCCGCTTCTTTTTTTCGCCCGCCGTGCGCCGCGAACTCGGGCGCGAGATCGAGGCGCAGTTCCGGGCCTTCCAGGCGAGCGGGCTCGCCCTCGATCACGTCAATGCCCACAAGCACATGCACCTGCACCCGACGGTCGCCCGGCTGATCGTCGAGATCGGCCGGCGTTTCGCCCTGCGGGCGGTGCGCCTGCCCTACGAGCCGCCAGCGGTCATCGCGGCGGCGGGAGACCGCAATCCCGGCCTCGGCGCCAAAGCCCTCGCGCTCTGGACCGGCGGGCTGCGCCGGCGTCTGCGCCGGGCCGGGCTCAAGATGAACGATCAGGTCTTCGGCCTAGCCTGGAGCGGCGCGATGACCGAGGCGCGGTGGCTGCGCCTGTTGCCGCTTCTGCCCGATGGCGTGAGCGAGGTCTACTCCCATCCCGCGATCGAGACGGCCGCAAGCCTGGCACGCATCCCCGGCTACCAGCCCGGCGCCGAACTCGCCGCGCTGGTGAGCCCGAAGGTGCGTGCCCGCCTTGGCGAGCTCGGCATCGCGCTAGGGAGCTTCGACGCTCTCGGCTGACGGCGCCGCGCCGCGCTCGCGCGCGTCGAGCACGGCCTTCGCCGCCTCGTCGACATCCTCAACGAAGACAAAGCGCGCCCGTTTCTTGGCGTCGTCCGGCACCTCCTCCAGGTCCTTGCGGTTGCGTGCCGGCAGCACCACGGTCTTGATGCCGGCGCGCACTGCCGCCACCACCTTCTCCTTGATGCCGCCGACCGGCAGCACCAGGCCGCGCAGGCTGATCTCGCCGGTCATGGCGGTATCGCTCCGCACCGTGCGCTCGGTCAGAAGCGAGACCAGCGCGGCATAGATCGCGACGCCGGCCGAAGGCCCGTCCTTCGGAATGGCCCCCGCCGGAACGTGGATGTGAATGTCGCTCTTGGCGAATGTGTCGGCGGCGAGGCCGAGCGCGCTCGCCTTGGTCTTCACCAGGCTCAAGGCGGCCTGCGCGCTTTCCTTCATCACCTCGCCGAGATGGCCGGTAAGGATGAGATGGCCCGCGCCCGGCATCCGCGTCGCCTCGACGAAGAGGATGTCACCGCCGACCGGCGTCCAGGCGAGGCCGGTGGCGACGCCGGGCACGCTGGTGCGCATGGCGATCTCGCTCTCGAACTTGCGCGGCCCGAGAATCTCCGGCACCAAGGCGGCGGTGATATAGGCCGAGGTGACCTCGCCCTCCGCCACCTGCATGGCGACGCGACGGAACACGGCGCCGATCTCGCGCTCGAGATTGCGGCAGCCCGATTCGCGCGTGTAGTCGCGCACGATCGCCCGTAAGGCGTCGTCGGCGATCTCGCATTGCTCAGCGGTGAGGCCGTTCTCCGCCAATTGCCGGCGGACCAGGTAGCGCCGCGCGATCTCCAGCTTCTCGCTTTCGGTGTAGCCCGGAATCTCGATCACCTCCATGCGGTCCTGCAACGGGCCGGGGATGGTGTCGAGCATGTTCGCCGTGGCGATGAACATGACCCGGCTGAGATCGAAGGGCACGGCGAGATAATTGTCGCGGAAGGCGGCGTTCTGCTCGGGGTCGAGCACCTCGAGCAGCGCGGCAGAGGGATCGCCGTGGAAACCAGCGCCGAGCTTGTCGATCTCGTCCAGCATCAGCACGCAATCGCGGGCGCCGGCCTTGCGGATCGCCTGGATGACATTGCCGGGCAGCGCTCCGATATAGGTGCGGCGGTGGCCGCGGATCTCGGCCTCGTCGTGCAGGCCGCCGAGGCTGACGCGGACGAACTTGCGGCCGGTGGCGCGGGCGATGCTTTGGCCGAGCGAGGTCTTGCCAACACCGGGCGGGCCGACGAAGCAGAGAATGGTACCCTTGCCCTGCGGATTGAGCTTGCGCACGGCGAGATATTCGAGGATGCGCCGCTTCACCTTGGCGAGGCCGTAATGGTCCTCGTCCAGGATGCGGCGGGCTTCCTTGATGTCGATCGCGGCGCCGCTCTCGCCGGTCCAGGGCAATTCCACCAGCCAGTCGAGATAGGTGCGGACCATGGCGTATTCGCCAGCCGCCTCGGGGATGCGCTCCAAGCGCTTCAGTTCCTTGCGCGCATGGGCCTCGACCTCCTCCGGCATGCCGGCCTTGGCAATCGACTTGTCGAGCTCGGCGATCTCGGCATTGCCTTCCTCGCCCTCGCCAAGCTCCTTCTGGATGGTGCGGAGATGCTCGCGCAGGAGATGCTCGCGCTGGCGCGCCTCCATGGTTTCCTTGGCCTGCTGGCCGATGTCGCGCGAAATGCGCAGGACCTCGATGCGATAGGCGAGATACCAGAGGATTTTCTCCAGCCGGTCGCGGAGCCGCAGGGCATCGAGGATTTCCTGTTTCTCGCCCGGCTTGATGTCGATGAAGCCGGCGACCATGTCAGCGAGCGCACCGGCGTCGGTCACCGCCTGCACCGCATTGGCAAGCTCGGTCGGCGCGTTGGGCAGGAGCTGCAGAATCTCAAGCGCCTGGGTGCGAAGCTGGATGAACCGGGCCTCGATCTCGGCGCCGGTTTCCGTGTCCTCCTCAAGCCGCTCGACGCGGGCCGCGAGGAACGGGTACCCCATCAGGAACTCGATCACGCGAAAGCGCTGCTCGCCCTGGCAGATCACGTGATGGGTGCCGTCCGGAGCCTCGATGTAACGGAGAATCTCGGCGACGGTGCCGATCGTGTAAAGATCGTCGGCGCCGGGCTCGGCGACGCCGGCCTCGCGCTGCAACAGCACGCCGATCGGCCGGTCTCCCGCGCTCGCCGCCTTGGCCGCCGCGATCGACATCGGGCGCCCGACCACGAGCGGCACCACGATGCCGGGAAACAGCACCACGTTGCGGACCGGAACGATGATCAGCGCGTCGTCCGGAAGCGGCGGATAGTCGGTAACCTCGCCGCTTGCGGCTTCGCTTTCGCTTTCGCTCTCGGTCACGGCCGGCGGATGCCGCGCCTCAAGCGCCAATTTGTGCTTCGCCCGCTGTTCCTTCATCGCGATACTCCTTGCGGCCGGCGATGACGGCATGCGGTGCGAAATTGCACGCAGCGAAACAACGGCCCTTCGGCCGCGTCATAACGCCGGTCCTCGCGCACGATGATTTTGGGTCGGATGGACGCAAAATCATCTCCGTGCGCTGTTCTCGTGACCCGGAGCACGATCCCGTCCCGAAAAGCGAATCCGTTTTCGGCATCATGCTCTAGGCAAAGATTGGATCGCCGAGGGCCGGCTTCAAGGCCAACCGGCCGGATTGTCGAGCGGACGGGCCACGCAAAACCCGCGCGCCGGCAAGACCATAGGCGGCGAAAGCCGCTTAAAGCCCTGGCTTCTCCCGGTTGGCCGGCGGCTTAATCGGCGGCTTCGGGACGCTCCGGCGGCCGGTAACGCAGGACCGGCTTACGCGCCGCACGGGTCTCGTCGAGCCGGCGGCGCGGCGTCAGGCGCGGCGCTTCGAGGAACCGCTCGGCCTCGCCCGCCTTGGCCCGCTCGGCGAGGAAGCGAAGCGTCGCCGCGAAGCGATCGAGCGCGTCCTTCGATTCGCTCTCGGTCGGCTCGATCAGCAGCGCCCCGTGCACGACCAGGGGAAAATACATGGTCATCGGATGATAGCCCTCGTCGATCATCGCCTTGGCGAAATCGAGCGTGGTCACGCCGGTATCCTTGAGGAAGCGGTCGTCGAACAGGGCCTCGTGCATGCAAGGCCCGGGGAAGGCCGGCGGCATGACGTCGGCGACCGAGGCGAGGAGGTAATTCGCCGCCAGCACCGCGTCCTCCGCCACCTGGCGGAGACCCTCGGCGCCGTGGCTTCGCATATAGGCGAGCGCCCGCACGAACATGCCCATCTGGCCGTGGAAGGCCTTGAGCCGCCCGACCGGCTCGCCGGCCGTCGCCGCGGCTTCCTCGACCAGGCGAAAGCCGGCCGCGTCCTGCACCACATAGGGCACCGGCGCGAAGGGCGCCAAGGCCGCCGACAGCACCACCGGCCCGGAGCCCGGTCCGCCGCCGCCGTGCGGCGTCGAGAAGGTCTTGTGCAGATTGATGTGCATGGCATCGATGCCGAGATCGCCGGGGCGGACGCGGCCGACCAGGGCGTTGAAATTGGCGCCGTCGCAATAGAAGAACGCGCCGGCGGCATGCACCGCCTCGGCCGCCGCGATGATATCGCGCTCGAACAGGCCGCAAGTGTTCGGGTTGGTCAGCATCAGCGCCGCGACATCGGGGCCGAGCTTGGCCTTCAGCGCCGCGAGATCGATGCGGCCGGTGGCGTCCGCCGGCACCGGATCGACGACGTAGCCGCAGAGCGCCGCCGTCGCTGGATTGGTGCCATGCGCCGATTCCGGTACCAGCACCCGCCGCCTCGCATCGCCGCGCGCGATCAGCGCGGCGCGGATGCACATCAAGCCACAGAGCTCGCCATGGGCGCCAGCGGCGGGGGAAAGCGCCACCGCCGACATGTTGGTCAAGGTCACCAGCCAACGGCCAAGCTCAGCCATCAGCTCAAGCGCGCCCTGGGCCGTCGAGACCGGCTGCAAGGGATGCAGATCGGCGATGCCGGGAAGCCGCGCCAGCTTTTCGTTGAGGCGCGGATTGTGCTTCATGGTGCAGGAGCCGAGCGGATAAGGCCCGAGATCGATGGCGTAGTTGCGCCGGCCGATACGGACGAAATGGCGGACCACCTCGGGCTCGCTCAGGCCCGGCAGGCCGATCGGCGCGCGCCGGGCAAGCCCGCCGAGACGATCCTCGACCGCCGGCAAGTCCTCAAGATCGACGCCGGAAACGCCGTCCCGACCTTGCTCGAAGGACAAGGGCTCCTCGATGTCGAGGCCGCGGTTGCCGGTAAAGGTGGGCGGCGCGGCGCCAGCGGCATCACCGCTCGGCGTCACCGCGGTCGGGCGACCTTCGTGGTTCATCATCGTCGCTCAAACCTTCTCTGAACAGGCGCGGCGAAGGCCGGCGGCAAGCGCCGCGACCTCCTCGTCGGTGGTGAGCTCGGTCACGGCGACGAGCAGCAGCGAAGCGAGCTCGGGTGCTTTCGGCTCGAGCCGCGACACCGGCACGCCGGCGAGAATCCCCTCGCCCGCCAGCCGCTCGACCACCGGCGCCGCCGGCACCGGCAGCTCCAGGGTGAATTCGTTGAAGAAGCTGCGGTTCAACAGCCGCACGCCAGGCAACGCCGCGAGCTCGTCTGCCGCCCGCACCGCCTTGCGGTGATTAAGCCGCGCGAGCTTGGTGAAGCCGGCCTCGCCGAGCAGCGTCAGATGGATGCAGAAGGCGAGCGCGCAAAGCCCCGAATTGGTGCAGATGTTCGAGGTCGCCTTCTCGCGCCGGATATGCTGCTCGCGGGCCGAGAGGGTGAGCACGAAACCGCGCCGGCCGTCCTTGTCGATCGTCTCGCCGCAGAGCCGGCCCGGCATCTGGCGCAGGAATTTCTCGCGCGTCGCCATCAGGCCGACATAGGGCCCGCCGAAGGACAGCGGCACGCCGAGCGACTGGCCCTCGGCGACGACGATGTCGGCGCCCATGGCGCCGGGCGACATCACGGCGCCGAGCGAGACCACCTCGGTCACCACGGCGATGAGCAGCGCGCCGTTCTCATGGCAGGCCGCGGCCAGCGCCCTAAGATCGTGGAGATGGCCGAAAAGGTCCGGCGTCTGCACCACGACCGCCGCGGTATCGCCGTCGATCAGGGGCGCGAGGTCTTCGTCGCCGGCCGGCCGCGCGCCGCCCGAGACCAGCGCGGCGTCGGCGAGCGCCGCCATGGTGCGGACGACGTCGCGGTAATGGGGATGCAGCGCGCCGGACAGCACGGTGCGGCGGCGGCGCGTCAGGCGCATCGCCATCAACACCGCCTCGGCGGCCGCGGTGGCGCCGTCGTAAAGCGAGGCGTTGGCGACCTCCATGCCGGTGAGCAGCGCGACCTGGGTCTGGAATTCGAACAGCGCCTGCAGCGTGCCCTGCGAGATTTCCGGCTGATAGGGCGTATAGGAGGTGAGGAATTCCGAGCGTTGGATGAGATGGTCGACGGCGGCCGGGATATGATGCCGATAGGCGCCGGCGCCGAGAAAGCTCGGCGCGCGCCCAGTGCCGAGATTCTTCGCCGCCATCGCCGCGATCTCGCGCTCGACCGCAATCTCGCCGGCCGGCGGCGGCAGGTCGAGGCGGGTGTCGAGCCGCGCCGCCTCAGGCACGTCGCAAAACAGGTCGTCGACTCCGGCGGCACCGATCTTCGCCAGCATCGCCGCCCGATCGGCGTCATTCAGCGGCAGATAGCGCATCACTCAAGGCCCTCGACGAATTTGCGGTAGGCGGCCTCGTCCATGAGATCGCCGAGCTCGGCCGGATCGTCGAGACGGATCTTGAAGAACCAGCCCTTGCCCATGGCATCACCGTTGACCTCGGCCGGATTTTCCCCGAGTGCGTCGTTGACCGCGATCACCTCGCCCGATACCGGCGTATAGACCTCGGAGGCGGCCTTCACCGATTCGACCACCGCCGCCTCGGCGCCCTTGGCGACCTTGCGCCCGATCTCGGGCAGCTCGACATAGACGATGTCGCCAAGCTTCTCCTGCGCGTAGTCGCTGATTCCGACAACGGCGGCATCGCCCTCGATACGGAGCCATTCGTGGTCTTTGGTGAAGCGAAGATCGCTCATGCGGTATTCCTTGCGGTTGGCGTTCAAGTCCGAGCGTAGCGATGCGGCACGAAGGGAAGCGCGACCACCCGACCGGGAAGACGCTTCTCGCGTACCAGAAATTCCACCGGCGTGCCGGGCGCCGCCACGGCGGCCGCGACATAGCCCATGGCGATCGGCCGGTTGAGGGTCGGGCTGAAGCCGCCGCTCGTCACTTGGCCGAGGACGCGGCCGTTCGCGTCCTCGATCGGGCTCGCGTCGCGCACCGGCGCGCGGCCGTCCGGCAGCAGGCCGACGCGGAGCCGCGCGGGGCCGTCGGCAAGCTGGCGGCGAATGACCGCGACGCCGGGAAAGCCGCCCTCGGCGAGCCGGCGCTTGCCGAGCACCCAGTTCAGGCCGGCCTCGACCGGGGTCGTCTCGGGATCGAGATCGTGGCCGTAAAGGCAAAGGCCAGCCTCGAGGCGAAGTGAATCGCGGGCGCCAAGCCCGACCGCGTCGACCTCGGGCTCGGCGAGGAGTCGCCGGGCCAGAGCTTCGGCGCGGTCGGCGGCAAGCGAGATCTCGAAACCGTCCTCGCCGGTATAGCCAGAGCGGGTAACCAGGGTCTCGATGCCGGCGACCGTCATCACGGCACCGCCGAGAAAGCGCAAGCTCTCGACGCCTTGCGCGTGGCGAGCCAATACCGCCGCGGCGGCCGGCCCCTGCAGCGCGAGAAGCGCGCGGTCTTCGAGAAATTCCGCCGCCACGCCGGCGCCGAGATGGCACTGCAGGTGAGCGAAGTCCTGCTCCTTGCAGGCGGCGTTGACGATGAGGAACAGATCGTCGGCGCGGCGCAGCACCATAAGATCGTCGCTGACGCCGCCCTGGTCGTTGGTGAACAGGGTATAGCGCATGCGGCCCGGCTTCAGCGCCTTGATCTCGCCCGGCACCAGGCGCTCAAGCGCGGCATCGGCACCGGCGCCGATCAGCCGGATCTGGCCCATGTGGGAAACGTCGAAGAGGCCGGCCGCGGTCCGGGTGTGGCGATGCTCGGCCAGGATGCCGGGGCGGTAATGCACCGGCATCTCGTAACCCGCGAAGGGCACAAGCTTGCCGCCGAGCTCGTGGTGAAGCGCGTAAAGCGGCGTGCGCCGCAGCGCGTTCGAATCGGATTCGCCCACTCAAGTCCTCCACATCAAAGACGCCGAACGGCCCAAAACGGGTCGTTCGCGCCCCCTCTGTCGGTGGACCTGAGAGATTTCGTCCTGCGCGACCGAGACCGACCGCGCCGACTTACCCCTTCGGTGAAGCGGCCTTGCGGCCGCCTGCTTTCCAGAGCTCCATCCTCCTGCGGTCCTGTGGCCTGAGAGTTTCCGGGGCGGTTGCTCCTTCGGCGCCGACGGGTTTTGCCCGCCGGTCTCTCCCGCAGGGATCATCTGGAGTCGTCGGCCGCACTCGAATCCGGCCGACCGCTGGATCATAGCGGGGCCCGGTGCCCTGTCAATTGCGGCCACGGCCGGGCGCGACGATTTTCACGCCCGGCGCGGCTGGTGCCAGCTTGCCGCCCTGTGGCGGTCCTGCGTAAAGTCGGCTGGATGGCCATAAAGACCCTCTTTCTGCCCGGCGCAGGCGGAAGCGCTTCGTTCTGGAAGCCGGTTGCCGATCGCACCGGGCTCGAAAGCGTGCTCTTCGCCTGGCCGGGCCTCGGCAACGAACCGGCAGACCCCGCCGTGAGCGGGATCGACGATCTGGTTGCGATGGTGCTGGAGCGCATGACCGAACGGGTCAACATCGTGGCCCAGTCGATGGCGGGCATCGTCGCGATCAAGGCGGCGTCGGCGATGCCCGAGAGCGTTCATCGTCTTGTCTTGGCCGCGACGTCGGCCGGCGTCCCGGTTTCCGATCTCGGCGGATCGGATTGGCGTCCCGACTACTATCGCGCCTTTCCGCGCGCCGCGCGGTGGATTGGAGAGCTTGTCGCGGACTTGTCCAGTCAGATTGGCCTGATCGCGGCGCCGACGCTCCTGCTTTGGGGAGATCGCGATCCGATCAGTCCGGTGTCAGTCGGGAAACGGCTAGGGGTTCTTCTTCCGAACGCCACGCTTCGCGTCATTCCCGGCGCCGATCACGATCTCGCTCAGACCAATGTCGCGCTTGTCGCCGAGCTGATTGCGCGGCATTTGACGGAAGCTTTATAGGGGCTTCAACCCGCGCGACCGAGGCAACCCCGGCCGTGGCGGCGCCTAGTGCGGCGCGGCGTGATGCCGGTTGTAGTCGAGCTGCGCGGGCGTGAGCTGGAAGCCGACCATCACCCGGTAATCCGCCGGCGTCGCGCCGGGCGCAATCGGGATTTCGGTCGCCATGTCCTCGGTCTTGGCGGCGAGCATCTGATTGCCGAAGGTCAAACGGCTTTGAAACACGCTTTTGGCGAGAATCCGCTCGTCGCGCGTGACCACCGCGACGAAGAAGGGCAGGTCCACGCCACCGCCTTGATAGGCGGGCCCCTCGCGGCCGGTGATTTGGACGGTGACCGCCATCCGCACCTGCCGGCGCGACGAATCGTAGCGGCAGGCGCCCTTGACGCCGGTCACCGCGCCTTCGACGATGACGTCGCGGATGCTGTCCCCGCCCGGCGCGAACGCGACGAGCCGGGCGGTATCGCCGAGAAGGCCGACCTTGGGGCAGGCGACCGGCGGCGCGCTCGCCGTGCTGCAACCGGCGAGCGCGAGGAGCGCGAGGCCGGCGGCCGCGCCCCGGATCGCGCCGCGGACGGGCGCGCGCTTCAAAGCGCTTTGTGGGTGCCGTCGCAAAACGGCTTTGAGGCCGAGGACTTGCAGCCGCAGAAATATACCGTCTTGGTGGCGTCCGCCTGGAATTTCACCGGTGCCATGCCGACTTGCTTATGGGCGCCGTCGCAGAACG
>JAJYTL010000067.1 GCA_021793055.1 Pseudomonadota bacterium | reverse complement strand
GGCATGCTGCCTTCGGCCTCGTTCTCGGAGCCCGGCGCGAACGGCAAGCGCAAGGCGCTCTATGAGCCGATCCACGGCAGCGCCCCCGACATCGCGGGCCAGGGCATCGCCAATCCGACCGGCACGCTCTTGAGCCTGGCCATGGCGCTGCGCCACTCGCTCGACCGCGCGGCGGATGCCGACCTTCTCGAAAAGGCGGTCGAGAGCGTGATCGCCAGCGGCATCCGCACCCGCGACATCGCGGGCCGCGGCATCGCGCCGGTCTCGACCGGCGCCTTTGGCGATGCGGTCGTCGCCGCGCTCGACCGCTTGGCCTGATCGCCGCCGCCGACAAAGAAAACGGATCGGGCCGGGGTCGACCGATCCGATCCGTTTCTCCGTCGAAGACAGCTAATATGACGGCGCCGCCGTGGCGCCGTTGCCGGCTTCGCCGCTACTTCTTGGCCTTGGCGCGGGTGGTGCGTTTGGCGCGGGTCGCGGGCTTCGCGGCGCCAGCCTCCGCTTCCTCTTCCGCCTTGATTTTGCGGGCGATGCGGAAGCTGTCGACCGCCGAGGGCACGCCGCAATAAACGCCGGCATGAAGCAGCACCTCGCGGATTTCATCCCAGCTGCAGCCGTTGCGCCGCGCGCCGCGAAGATGAATCTCGACCTCGTGCGGCCTATTGATCGCGGTCAGGATGGCGAGATTGAGCAAGCTCCGCGTCTTGCGCGTGAGGTGCGGGCGCGTCCAGACCCCACCCCAGCAATATTCGGTGACGAAGTCCTGCAGCGGCCGACTGAAGTCGTCGGCGCTCTTGATCGAACTGTCGACGTAAGCGCGGCCGAGAACCGCGCGACGCACCTGCAGCCCAGCTTTGTAGGCTTTCGTTGCGGTGGTCTTTGTAGCCATTCTTTTCTCCTTCCAAAGCATGGCCGCAGCGGGATGCACGATCCTGCCTTTCCCTGCGCGCCGCGATCAGCCTATCATATCTCACTTACGCGGTGACAATGGTGCTTCCCACAGAACAGGAGAATAGCGGTGCCTGATGCGCTCGGTTTTATCGGTCTCGGCAACATGGGGCTGCCCATGGCGCGACGCCTGCTGCAGGCGGGCCATGCCGTCACGGTCTACGACATCCGAGCCGAGGCCACGGCGGCCCTTGCAGCCGAAGGCGCCAAGACCGCCGCAAGCCCGGCCGAAGTTGCGGAAGCCTCGGACGTCGTGTTCCTGAGCCTGCCGACCCCCGATCTGGTGCGCGACGTCGCCCTCGGCCGCGACGGCGTGGCGCAGGGCGGGCGGGTCAAGATCGTGATCGATCTTTCGACCACCGGCCCGCGCACCGCGGCGGCGGTCGCGGCCGAGCTCGCGAAGAAGGACATCGTCGGCTTCGACGCACCGGTCTCGGGCGGCGTCGCCGGCGCGATCAAGGGATCGCTCGCAGTGATGGCGGCGGGCCCGCGGGAAACCTTCGCGCGGGTCAAGGCGGCGCTCGAGGTCTTCGGCCGCGTGTTCTATATCGGCGAACGCGCCGGCATGGGACAAAGCATGAAGTTAATCAATAACTTACTATCGGCGACCGCGCTTGCCGCGACGTCCGAGGCGGCGGTGCTCGGGGCCAAGGCCGGGCTCGATCCCGACGTCATGGTCGAGGTCATCAACGCCGGCAGCGGGCGCAATTCGGCGAGCCTCGACAAGTTCCCGCGCAACATCCTGCCGCGCACCTTCGATGCCGGCTTCACCGTCGGCTTGATCAACAAGGACCTCAAGCTCTGCTTCGAGGAAGCCGAGGCGCTCAACGTGCCGCTGTGGATTGGCACCGCGGTGCGGCAGATGTGGATCTACGCCTTGGGCCATGGCGGCGGCGACAAGGACTTCACCACCGTGATCAAGCATTTCGAGGATTGGGCCGGCGTCACCGTCGCGGGCAAGGCGGCCATCAATCACCCGCCGGCGGACGACCGTTAGCGCGCCGTTTCGCGATGGCGACGTGATGCGACAGGCGAAGCGCGTTCGATTCTGTTGACCGAAGAACGAGATCCGGCCGCCGCGAGCCGATCTCGGCCAAGGGATGGAGTTCAGGATGTCCGATCTGCCGACCTACGAAATCTATGCCATCCGCTATGCCGAGATGGCGAATCGCCGCGCGCACGACAACTTCATCTTTCCCGACGATCACGACGCCCTCATGCCGATCGACTATTTCGTCTGGATCGCGGTCGGCGGCGGCCGCACCTTCGTCATCGACACCGGCTTCGATGCCGCCATGGCGAAGCAGCGCGGGCGCACCCTGGTGCGTTCGCCAGCGGAAGGGTTGCGGGCGGTCGGCTTCGACCCGGCGACGATCGAGGACGTCATCATCACCCACCTCCACTACGACCACGCGGGCGGCCTCGGGTTCTTTCCCAAGGCCCGCTTCCATCTCCAGGACCGCGAGATGATGTTCGCCACCGGCCGCCACATGTGCCACGGCGTGATGCGCCACGCCTTCGAGGCCGACCACGTGGTCGAGATGGTGCGCGCCGTCTATGCCGAGCGGGTCGCCTTCCACGACGGCCAAAGCACGCTCGCGCCCGGCCTCTCGCTGCACCATATCGGCGGCCATACCATGGGCTTGCAGGCGGTGCGCCTGTGGACCCGCCGCGGCTGGGTGGTTCTCGCCTCCGACGCCAGCCACTTCTATGGCAACATCGAGAAGGCGAGCCCCTTCCCGCTGGTCTTCAACGTCGGCGAGATGCTGGAAGGCTACGGCACGCTCCGCCGCCTCGCCGCCTCGCCCGCCCATATCGTGCCCGGTCACGATCCCCAGGTGATGGCGCGCTATCCGGCGGTCAAGGGCCGGGACGGCATCGCCGTGCGGCTCGACCTCGACCCGATCTGAGCCTGGCACGGCCCCCGCGCCAACAGGAAAAACAGCGCGTCTCGGGGCCGCCGCCCTTCCCCGGGCTTCGCCCAGGGCAAGGCCCTTGCTAGAAGCAGGCCCGGAAGATCGCTCGGGGGAGCGACAAATTGTCCCATCGGCCTTGACCGAGACCGGCAAAACGGCAAGATACCCCTAAGAAATCTAGAGATTCTCCGTGTTGCCGCTGTGGTTGGCGGGGAAAGTGTTTCGGGCCCAAGCAAGAGGCCCAAGCAAAAGGATCGATCTGTTGAGCAGCACCGTTTCCGGCACGCCGCCTGCCCATCCCGAAGGCGAGATCAAGCGTCGCGATTTCCTGTTCCTGGCGGCCGGCGCGCTCACCGTGGTCGGCGCGGCGACCGCCGCGTGGCCATTCATCGACCAGATGAACCCGGACAAGCAGACCATCGCCCTCGGCGTGCCGATCGATGTCGACGTCTCGGGCATCGAGGCCGGCCAGCAGATCATCGTCGCTTGGCGCGACCGACCGGTGTTCATCCTGCATCGCACCCCCGAGAACCTGAAGACGCTGAAGGAACCGCAAGTCGTCAACGATCTGCGCGATCCCGATTCGAAGCAGATGCAGCAGCCGCCCTACGCGGCCAATTGGCACCGCTCGATCAATCCGGACTATCTTGTCGTGGTCGGCATCTGCACCCATCTCGGCTGCATCCCGCATCTGACCAAGGCGGGCGCCGCGGAGCTCGGCGCGAGCTGGCAGGGCGGTTACTTCTGCCCCTGCCACGGGTCGAAATACGACCTCTCGGCGCGCGTGTTCGAAGGCGTACCGGCGCCGCTCAACCTGCCGGTGCCGCCCTATCACTTCGTCGACCCCAAGACGGTGCGGATCGGCGCCAATCCCAAGGGGTCGAACTGGTCGTTCAACGCGATCGAGCAGATCTAGCGCCCGATCGTCGCGCCCTGGCCCGCTGCGGCTTCGGCAGCAACGTCCTATGACCGAATAAGGGGCAAGCTCAAGCCGGGCTTGCCTCTTTTCTTTTTGCGCGTCTCTTTCGCCCAGCCCCCGTCTTGACTCTTGCCTTTGGCGGACACGTCCCGTATCTGCTCGAACCACCAAGGCGGATAGGACTAGAGCCGGATTGGAGTTATGAGCGATCGGGTGGACTGCGCCGTCATCGGCGCCGGCGTGATCGGACTCGCGGTGGCGCGCAAGCTGGCGCAGGCGGGCAGCGAGGTGATCGTGATCGAGGCCGAGGCCGGTATCGGCACCGGCACCTCGTCGCGCAATAGCGAGGTCATCCACGCCGGCATCTATTACCGAGTCAGCAGCCTGAAAGCGCGCCTCTGCGTCGCCGGGAAGCTCGCGCTCTACGACTATTGCCAAAGTCATAACGTGCCGCATCGCCAGATCGGCAAGCTGATCGTGGCCGTGACCGAGCCTGAGCTCGAAACGCTGGCCCGGATCCGAGACAAGGCAACGGCGAACGGCGTCACCGACCTCACCTTCCTGTCCGCCGCCGAGGTCAAGATGATCGAGCCCGAGATTGCTTGCGTCGGGGCCTTGTTCTCGCCCTCGACCGGGATCGTCGACAGCCACCAATTGATGCTCGCCTACCGAGGCGAGGCGGAGGCGGCCGGCGCCATGATCGCCTTCATGAGCCCGGTTGGCGAGGCCGCGGCCGAGGCCGGCGGCTTTCGCATCGAGACCGGCGGCGCCGCGCCGGCGACCCTCAATTCGCGCTGGCTGATCAACGCCGCCGGGCTGCAGGCGCGGGAGATCGGCGCCCGCATCCGCGGCCTCGACCCGGCCAGCATCCCGCCGGGCTATTTCCTCAAGGGCAACTATTTCACCTTGTCCGGCCGGCCGCCGTTTCGCCACCTCATCTACCCGGCGCCGGTGGTCGGCGGGCTCGGCACCCATGTCACCCTCGACCTCGGCGGCCAGGTGCGCTTCGGCCCGGACACCGAGCCGGTCGCGGAAACCTCCGCCCCTTTCGACTACGCGGTCGATCCAGCACGGGCCGAAAGCTTCTACGCGGCGATCCGGCGCTATTACCCGGCCCTCAAGGATGGCAGCCTCGATCCCGGCTATGCCGGCATCCGACCGAAGCTCGGCCGGCCCGGCGAGGACGCCGATTTCATAATCCAGGGCCCCACCGCGCACGGCGTGCCGGGCCTGGTCAATCTCTACGGCATCGAGAGCCCGGGCCTCACCGCTTCGCTCGCCGTCGCCGACGCGGTCGCCGCCCTGCTGCAGAACTGATACGGGCGAGACGTCACGGCCTGAGGACCCGGTGCAGGTCGAGCACCGGCGGCGCGATCGCGGTCTGCGACAGCTGATCGTGAACTTGGCCCCGGTGATGGGTCTGATGGTTGAAGAAATGGGCGATCAGCAGGTCCACCGGATCGGCGAGATCGCACCCTTCGTTGTTGCGGTAGCGGATGGTGCCGCCGAGCGCCGCCTCGCTCAGCCCTTCGGCGAAGGCCTCGATGCGGGCATCGTCCACCACCCGGGCGGCCCGCAGTTCGGCGAAGTCCTCGTAAAGGATGGCGTCGAGACCGGTCGATGGCGCGATGCCGCCCTGAAAGCGCGTGAGCCAAATGCGATCGCCCACCAGGATGTGATTCAGCGTGCCGTGGATGCTGCGAAAGAAGGCCGGGCGTATCTGCCGCCGCCCGTCGTCGCCGAGCGCGGCGCAGGCATCGTAAAGCCGCTCGTTGGCCAGGCGGTTGTAGCGCGCCAGCATGCGAAAATGGCCAAGCAGGGGATGGGTCACGGTTGCCGCCCGTTCCGTTAGAGGAGACCGAGGTTCTTGAGGTCCGCCTCCATCTCGGCCGGCATGCGCGAAGCGCCCTTGCCTTGGCCCTTGAGATCGGCCGGCGCCTTGTCGGCCTCGAGATAGCGCCAGCCCTGGTGCGGCTGGCGCGGCTCCGGCTCGGTCGGCACCAGCGTCCAATCGAGGACGAGACGGCAATGACGGCCGTCCTCGCGCATCACCGGCTCGATCCCGACGAGGCGCTGGCGCACGCGGATGAAGCCCTTGATCACCCAATAGATCGAACCGCCGTCGAGAATCTCGTCGCGCCGCTTCGGCATGTGGCGCGTGACATGCACGGGCCCCGGCGCGTCGGCGGCGGTGCGCGCCTTCTGCACCCGTTTCAGATGGGCGATCGATTCGATCCCCACCGCCATTTTCAAGAGATGCAATGCCACGGGAAATACGGAACCGCTTGCTTGAGCTTCAGGCGACGCTCGGCCGGAGCCGCGCCGCCAGGGCACGGGCAACCCGCGATGCCGGCGGGCGACCGAGATAGTCGCTGATCCACCATGCCGTCTTGACCAGCCCGTCGAGATCGATCCCGGTCGCGATGTCGAGCCCGTTCAGCATATAGACCACGTCCTCGGTGGCGACGTTGCCGGTCGCGCCCGGCGCGTAGGGGCAGCCACCAAGACCGGCAACCGAGGCGTCGATGGCGTCGATCCCCTCCTCGAGCGCGGCATAGATATTGGCCAGCGCCTGACCGTAGGTGTCGTGGAAATGAACCCCGACCCAGCTCAAGGGAATCCGCGCCGCGCAGGCCTCGAGTGCGCGCTTCACCGCCTTCGGCGTGCCGACGCCGATGGTGTCGCCGAGAGCGACCTCATAGCAGCCCATCTCGATCAGCGCCGCAGCAACCTCGGCGACCTTGGCCGGCGCCACCGCGCCCTCGAACGGGCAGCCCAGGGCGCAACTGACGAAACCCCGCACCTTGAGGCCGTGGCCGAGCGCCCTCTCGCAAACCGGCCGAAAGCGCTCCAGGCTCTCGGCGATGGAACAATTGATGTTACGTTGCGAAAAGCTCTCGGAGGCGGCGGCGAAGACGGCGACGTCGGTAAGGCGCGAGGCCTCCGCCTGCTCTAGCCCCTTCAGGTTCGGCGTCAACGCCTGATAGACGACGCCGGGCTTACGCTTCAGCTTCGCCATCACCTCGGCGCTGTCGGCCATCTGCGGCACCCATTTCGGCGACACGAAGCTCGCGGCCTCGATATAGGCCACGCCGCATTCGACCAGACGCTCGATCAGCTCGATCTTGACCGCGGCGGGGACCGCCTGTTTCTCGTTTTGCAGGCCGTCGCGGGCGCCGACTTCCCAGAGCCGGACAGAAGAGGGAAAAGCCATGGCATGATCTCTCGAAGTCGGGCCGAGACTATAGGAGATATGCGCCACCGCCGCACCCCCGATGGGAGATCGGCGCGGCGGCTCACTCCGGTTCGGCGAAGGCGATGAGAAGAGTGCCCTCCTCGACCTGATCGCCGGGACGGGCAAGTACCCGCGCCAGCTTGCCGGGACCCGGCGCGACCAACGTGTGCTCGACCTTCATCGCCGAAAGCACGATCAGCGGGTCGCCCTTCGCGACCTCGGCGCCGGGTGCGACCAGCACCTCGATCACCCGCCCGGGCAGCGGCGCGGCGACGCCGCCCTCGGTCTCCTCCTCGGACACCGCGAGGGCCAGCGGATCGACGATGCCCAAGCGGTAGGTCCAGCCGGGCGCCGCGACCACGATCTCGCGGCCCTGACGGAACCAGCCGACCCGGTGGCGCTTGCCGCCGATCTCCGCCATCAGCGTGCCGGGCTCGCCGAAGCGTCCCCGCGCCACGACCGGCCCGGCCGGCAGGCCGAGGCGATAGCCTTCCCCCTCGGGCGTCGCCGCGACCGCGAACTCGGTCTCGCCCTGGCGAAAGCGCAAGGTCATGCGCGCCTCGCCGTTGAGCCGCCAGCCGTCGGCCGCCGCCCAGGGCGAGAACGGGTCGGCGCCGGCCCGCGCCGCCGCCGCCGCGGCCTCGGTAAAGCTCAGACACTCCCCGAACACGGCGAGCGCCAAGCCATCGCCGCCGAGATCGGCCGGCAACGGCAGAAGCGCTTCCATGACGCGGCCGAGAAAGCCGGTGTCAAACCCGCCCGCGACAAAGTCCGCATGCCGGGCCAGCCGGCGCAGGAACCCGTGGTTGGTTTCCGGGCCGGCGATCTCCCATTGATCCAGCGCCGCCTCAAGCCGGCGCACCGCCGCCGCCCGGTCCTCGCCCCAAACGATCAGCTTGGCCAGCATGGGATCGTAATGCGGCGTCACCGTATCGCCCTCGCGCACCCCGGTATCGAGACGGACATGGGATTCCAGCGGCGGCCGGCGGAAGCGCAGCAGCTGCCCGGTCGCCGGCAGGAAGTCCCGCGCCGGGTTCTCGGCATAGAGCCGCGCCTCGATCGCGTGCCCCCTCACCTCGACCTGATCCTGCGCCAAGGGCAAGGCCTCGCCGCTCGCGACGCGCAGTTGCCATTCCACCAGATCGAGGCCGGTGATCGCTTCCGTCACCGGATGCTCCACCTGAAGACGGGTGTTCATCTCAAGGAAATAAAACGTGTTTTCCTTGTCGTCCTGCGACCCGCCCGAGGCCACAAGGAACTCCACCGTCCCGGCTCCGACATAGCCCACCGCCTGCGCCGCTTTCACCGCCGCCGCGCCCAAGGCCTGCCGCGTCGCCGCCGAAAGCCCCACCGCCGGCGCCTCTTCGATCACCTTCTGGTAGCGGCGCTGCGCCGAGCAATCGCGCTCGAAGAGGTGGATGACATTGCCGAAGCGGTCGCCGAACACTTGCACCTCGACGTGCCGCGCCGAGGCGAGATATTTCTCCAGCATCACCCGCGGATCGCCGAAGGCCGCTTCGGCTTCACGCGCGGCGCCGGCCAGCGCGGCGGGCAGTTCGGCCGCGGTATGGACGATCCGCATCCCCTTGCCGCCGCCGCCGGCCACCGCCTTGATCAGCACCGGATAGCCGATCCCGGCCGCCACCTCGGCCAGGCTTTCGGCGCTCGCGCCGTCTTCATACCAACCCGGAACCAACGGCACACCGGCGTTTTTCATCAAGTCCTTAGCGGTGCTTTTCTCACCCATTGCGCGGATCGCGGCCGGCGACGGGCCGATAAACACCAGGCCGCGCGCGGCGCAGGCCTCGGCAAAACCCGCGTTCTCCGAGAGAAAGCCGTAGCCGGGGTGGATCGCCTCGGCGCCGCTCGCCGCCGCCGCCGCGAGAATGGCCTCGCCGTCGAGATAGCTCTCGCTCGCCCGCGCGCCCCCGATGCGATAGGCCGCGTCCGCCATGGCGACATGGCGCGCGTCCCGGTCGGCGTCGGAATAGACCGCCACCGCCTGGATGCCGAGCCGACGGCAGCTGTGCGCCACCCGGCAGGCGATCTCGCCCCGGTTCGCGATCAGGATGCGCCCAAACATCGCTAGTCCGTCTTCGCCCAGCTCGGACGCCGGCGCTCCAAAAACGACGCGATCCCCTCGCGGCCCTCGGGCGAGGCGCGCCGCTCCGCGATGCGCCGCGCCGTCTCGTGCGCCAGCGCGCTGGAGAACGGCTTGTGTCCGACCTCCTGGATCAGCTCCTTAGCGGCGGCAAGCGCGCCTGGCGCGGCGACGAGGAACTGGCGGACCAGGCGATCACGCGCCGCCGTCAGGGCCGCGTGATCGGCGACCACCTCGTGCACCAGACCGAGACGCTGCGCGGTTTCGGCGTCGAAGCGCTCGGCGGTGAGGAAATAGCGCCGCGCCTGCCGCGCCCCGATCGCGGCGACGACATAAGGCGAGATTACCGCCGGCACCAGACCGAGGCGGACTTCGGTGAGAGCGAAATGGGCGTCCTTCACGGCGACCGCGACATCGCAGGCGGCGACCAGCCCGAGCCCGCCGGCGACCGCCGCCCCGTGCACCAGCGCGATGGTCGGCTGCGGCATGCTGGCGAGCTTGAGCAAGAGATCGCCGAGCTCGGCCGCGTCCTGCCGGTTCGCCTCCTCGTCGAGATCGGCGGCGAGCCGCATCCAGTTGAGGTCGGCACCGGCGGAGAAGCTCTTGCCGTTGCCTTGCAGCACCACCACGCGGATGCCGTCCTGCTTGGCGAGATCGTCGATCATCGCGTCGAGCTGCTCGATTACCAAGTCGTTGAAGGCGTTATGCACCTCGGGCCGGTTCAAGGTGATGGTCGCGATCCCGTCCGGGGTGGTTTCGAGCAGGATGGGGGTTTCGTCGCTCATGGTCCCTCACATGCGGAAGACGCCGAACCGGGTTTCCGGGATCGGCGCGTTGAAGGCGGCGGACAGCGCGAGGCCGAGGACGCGCCGGGTATCCGCCGGGTCGATGATGCCGTCGTCCCACAGCCGGGCGGTGGCGTAATAGGGATGCCCCTGGGTTTCGTACTGATCGAGGATGCCGGCCTTGAAGGCGGCCTCGTCGGCCTCCGGCCAATCGGCGCTGCGCGCCGCGAGGCCGTCGCGGCGCACCGTCGCCAGCACGTTCGCCGCCTGCTCGCCGCCCATCACCGAGATGCGCGCGTTCGGCCACATCCAGAGCATCCGCGGGCCATAGGCGCGGCCGCACATGCCGTAATTGCCGGCCCCAAACGAACCGCCAGTGATGACCGTGAACTTCGGCACCTGGGCGCAGGCCACCGCCGTCACCAGCTTGGCACCGTCCCGGGCGATGCCGCCCGCCTCGTACTTCCGCCCGACCATGAAGCCGGTAACGTTCTGCAGGAACACCAGCGGGATTTTCCGCTGGCAGCACAGTTCGATGAAATGCGCCCCCTTCAGCGCCGATTCCGAGAACAGGATGCCGTTGTTGGCGACGATGCCGACCGGATAGCCGCAAATCCGCCCGAAGCCCGTGACCAGCGTCGTGCCGTAGCGCTTCTTGAATTCCTCGAAGCCGCTGTCGTCGAGAACGCGGGCGAGAACCTCGCGCACGTCGTAGGGCACCCGGATATCCACCGGCACCACGCCATGAAGCTCCGCAGGATCGTAGCGCGGCGGGCGCGGTGGCGCGACCTCGACCGGACAGGCCTTGCCGAGGTTGAGATGGCCGACGATCTGGCGCGCCATCGCCAGCGCATGGACGTCGTCGTGGGCGAAATGGTCGGCGACGCCCGAGATCCGCGTGTGCAGGTCGGCGCCGCCGAGATCCTCGGCCGAGACCTCCTCGCCGGTCGCCGCCTTCACCAGCGGCGGGCCGCCGAGAAAAATCGTGCCCTGGCGGCGCACGATCACCGCCTCCTCGCACATCGCCGGCACATAGGCGCCGCCCGCCGTGCACGAGCCCATCACCACCGCGATCTGCGGGACGCCGGCCGCCGAAAGCGTCGCCTGATTGAAGAAGATGCGCCCGAAATGGTCGCGGTCGGGGAACACCTCGTCCTGGTTCGGCAGGTTGGCGCCCCCCGAATCCACCAGATAGATGCAGGGCAGCCGGTTCTCCAGCGCGATCGTCTGCGCCCGGAGATGCTTTTTCACGGTCAGCGGATAATAGGTCCCGCCCTTCACCGTCGCGTCGTTGCAGACGATCATGCATTCCCGGCCCATCACTCGGCCGATGCCGGTGATCACGCCGGCCGAGGGCACCTCGTCGTCATAGAGGCCGTAGGCCGCAAGCGGACTGAGCTCGAGAAACGGCGAGCCGGGATCGAGCAGGCCGTCGATCCGCGCCCGCGGCAGAAGCTTGCCCCGAGCCGTGTGACGCTCGCGGGCGCGGGCGTCGCCGCCCGCCGCGACGCCTTCCGTCTTGGCCCGGAGATCCGCCACCAACGCCGCCATCGCCTCCCGGTTCCGGATCGCCCCGTCCGAACGGAGATCGAGAGCGCTTTCCAAAACCGGCATCACCCTTTCCCTTCGCGCAACCGCCTTCGCCCACCGCCCCTGGCTCGGCGAAGCGACTCAAAATGCCTTCCGCATCGCTGCCAAGGCAAGGAAATTATCGCGGAGCACCTAGCCCTTGGCTATGATCCCGCGCAAACACGGACAGCATGAAACGAGAGGAATCATGAGCCATCCGGCACTCGACTTGAACGGCAAGGTCGCCTTGATCACCGGCGGCAACAGCGGCATCGGACTTGGCATGGCGAAAGGCCTCGCCCAAGCCGGCGCGGCGGTCGCGATCTGGGGCACCAACGAGGCCAAGAACCGCGCCGCGGTCGACGTCTTGGCCAAAACCGGCGCCAAGGCCGAAGCCTTCCTCTGCGACGTCGGCGACGAGGCGGCGGTGGACGCCGCCTTCGCCAAGACCGTCGCGGCCTTCGGTAAGGTCGATGGCTGCTTCGCCAATGCCGGCGTGATCGGCGGCGGCACGCCGTTCGTCGACATGACGGCCGCCGACTGGCACCGCGTGCTGCGGGTCAATCTCGACGGCGCCTTCTATACCTTGCGCGCGGCGGCGCGGCACATGGCGAGCCGCGGCGAGGGCGGCGTTCTCGCCGGCACCGCCTCGCTCGCGGCGATCGAGGGCGCACCGCGCGGTGAACATTACGCCGCCACCAAGGGCGGCCTGATTTCAATGATCCGAGCGCTCGCGGTCGAGCTCGCCAAGCATCGCATCCGCGCCAACGCCATCCTGCCGGGCTGGATCGAGACCGCGATGACCGCGCCGCGCGTCGAAGACGCCAAGTTCAACGAACGCGTGCTGCCGCGGGTGCCGCTGCGGCGCTGGGGCACGGGCGACGATTTCGCCGGCATCGCGATCTATCTGATGAGCGACCTGAGCGCCTATCACACCGGCGATACCTTCCTGATCGACGGCGGTTACGCCCTTTACTAGGCGATCGTCGGACAGGCGATAGACGACTGCTGTCCCCCGGTCGGGCGGCGCGTTCGACCGGGAGCGGGACGCCGGCGGCTACCAGCCGCCGGTCTCGATCCAGCGCTCGATCATCGGCAGGCGGTCGGCGCCCCAGAAGCCTTGGCCATCGACGAAAACGAA
>JAJYTL010000066.1 GCA_021793055.1 Pseudomonadota bacterium | reverse complement strand
TGCAGACCAACAAGGTGCGCAAGGCGGTGGCGCTTTTCGACGTTATCTAGTCGGTGGAGCGCGTGAAGCTCGCTCGTCACCTGGCGGAAGAAATCGCACGGTCCGGCCGCCGGCCCGATCTTCTCATCGAGGTCAACACCGGTGAGGAGTCGCAGAAGGCCGGCATCGTGCCGGCCGATGCCGATGCCTTCGTCGCGCTGTGCCGCGAGACGCTCAAGCTGCCGATCAAGGGCCTGATGTGCATTCCGCCCCAGGACGAGGAGCCCTCGCCCCATTTCGCCCTGCTGGCCAAGATCGCCGCCCGCAACAAGCTCGAGACGGTGAGCATGGGCATGAGCGGCGATTTCGAGATCGCCGCTGCCTTCGGCGCCACCGAGGTGCGGGTGGGCAGCGCGATCTTCGGCGCGCGGGCGAAACTTTAGCGCGTGACGATTTCGGGTCGAATCGAGATCGTCGTCGCGGCGCCGACCATAAGAAGGAGCGCCAAAAGGTCGGGCAGGGCGAGTGCGACGCAGCCCGCCGTCGGGCCGTAATCCGCGGCGGCGACATGGAGAAAGATGGCGCTGCCCCGCCCCGGGACCGGCGGCGCGTCGTTGTAGCCGATCACGCCGATGACATCGTAAAGCCCATCCGCGCGCCATAGTGCCTCAGCGCGGCCGGGGTGGGGGAGGCGGACGAAACGGTTGTAATGCACGCCATCGGCAGGATCGTCGCACCAGCCGTCGTCGCGGCGAAGCGGCACCGCGTCGAGCGCCGTCGCGGGTCGCGCCAGGTGGTCCGGGCGATAGAAAAGATAGCGCAGCGGCCAGTCGCCGGCCGGGGTCGCGCCGTCGCCTTCGTGCTTGTCCGCACGGATGCCGCCCCGCCCCAGGGCGGCGCGGAAGCTCCGCCCGCCACATCGCAACATGCCATCGCCGGTCACCAGGATCGACGTCATCGCCGCTCCGTCATGGTTGCGCCGCGGCCGGCGGTCTAGGGCACGAGGCCGCGCGTCGGCGTCTGGCCACCATAGAAGAATTTGAGTTTTTGCGCGAGGTCGAGCGCCCGGCTGTACTTCGCGCTGGCTGCCTCGGTGGCGGCGAGAGCGGCCGGCGACAGCGAGGGCGCAAGCGGGTTGGAGAGCGAGCTTGCCGGCGAAAGCGCAGGCGGCATCGGCTGGTCGAGGGCCGGCGCGAGCGCTGCCGCGACGGCCGAGGGCGCCGCCGCCGCCGCCCGCGACGCGCCTTGTGCCGCCGCTGGAGCCGTTGCAGGGGATGTCGCCGTAGATGCCGTGGTTGTGGCGCTCGCCGGGCGGACCGTGTTCATGCCGTAGAAGGTCCTGTGGTTCGGCGCATTGTTAACGGCGAAAAAGCGCGGCCCGCGGCGTTGCAGCGGCATGAACACCGTGCGGCGGTCGGCCGCCGCCGCGACCTTCGCTGTCGGTGGCGCGGCGCTGGCGCTATCGGGCGGCGCCAGCGGCACCGGCGCGGCTTTGTCCGTAGCAGGGGCGGAAGCGGGGGCGGAAAAGTTGCCGGTGTCGGTCAGCGGCCCCGAAATCGCGCCCGGATCAGCGGGGGCGGCGGTCGCTGCGTCGTCGGCCGTCGGGAGGAGAGCGGCGAAATCGCGCGCAGCCGCCGCCGGCGTCGCCTCGGCGGTCGTGATCGTCTTGGCCTCGGGCGCCGGATCGATGGCGGCGGAGGCGTTTGCCGGGCGGGCCGCGGCCGGTGCGGTCGCGGCGGCCTGCGCCAACACGGCGCCAGGCGCGAGGCCGAGAGCCTGGGCCCGGCCGCCGGCGACGATCGCGCTTTGCATCTGGCCGCCGCCCGGCGCGGCGGCGACATTTGCGGTTTCCGAGGTCTCCGCCAGCACGGCGCCGGGCGCGAGGCCGAGAGTCCGAGCTCGGCCACCGGCGATGATCGCGACTTGCGCTTGGTCGCTTGGCGCCGCGCCGGCCGCGGCGATGGCCGGGCTCGCCACCGCCGTGCCCTTGCCCTCGAAGATCTTCTCCGCGCCTTCGATCATGGTGTTGACCACCGACGAGACCAAGCCGATAGGGCCGCCATAAAGCGCATCGCCGGCCATCTGCTCGCCGATGCTCGGCTTATCGCCGGTAATCGCCTGATAGATCGTCGAGATCACCGGTAGATGCTCGAGCGGATTCAGGATCTCGACCAGAGCATGGAAGCTCGGGGCCGGCAGGCGCTTGCCGCCGGGCGCGACGCCGGTATAAGTCAGCTGATGCCCTGGTGTGCAGGGCGGCAGGTCAAGGGGATAGCTTGGCTGGGCGGGCGGCGGGCTGGCAACGGTCATACGGCTCTCCTCCGTCCCGGGAGACGCAAGAAGCGCGCCATGAAAAACGCATATATTTCAATATATTATATTAGACCTGGGGCGGCAAATCTTGCCGCCCGGCGGTTCCTGCCCAGCCGGGACGGTTAAAGGTAATGGCCGGAGCGCTTGCGCTTGGCTTCGAGGTAATGGGCGTTGTGCGGGTTGGCCGGGAAGGCGTGCGGCACCCGTTCGGCGACCTCGATACCGAGCTTGGCCAGGCCCTCGACCTTGGCCGGGTTGTTGGTGAGGAGGCGTACTTTCAGGAACCCGAGCCGGCGCAGCATCGCCGCCGCGGCGACGAAAAGCCGCTCGTCGGCCTCGAAACCGAGGCGGAGATTGGCGTCGACGGTGTCGAAGCCCTGATCCTGCAGGCGGTAGGCGCGCAGCTTATTGACTAGGCCGATGCCGCGGCCTTCCTGCGCGAGATAGAGCAGAACGCCGCCGCCCGCCTCGGCGATGGCCTGGAGCGCACCGCGAAGCTGCTCGCCGCAATCGCACCGGAGCGAGCCCAGCACGTCGCCGGTGAGGCATTCCGAGTGCAGCCGCGTCAGCACCGGCGCGCCGCGCGGCGGATCGCCGACCACGATGGCGAGATGCTCGCGGCCGCCGTCGGCGGGGCGAAAGGCATAAAGCCGGGCCGCCTCGGCCTCCTTGATCGGCAGCCGGGCCGAGGTCACCAGCGTCAGATCGGGCGGGGTTTCCGGCAGCATCCCGATCGCCGCTTCGTCGAGGACGAGAAGGTCGTCCGCGGCGGCGCGGGCCTGCGCCGCCTCGGGCGTCAGCAAATGGACCAGCGCCGCCGGCAACAGCTCGGCCCGCTTGCAAAGCTGCACTGCCGCCTGGGCCGGGCGCGGCGCCGCGTCGCGGTTGCCGAGCAAGGGCCCGCGCAGGGGAAAGTCAAGATCGGCCGTGGGGTCGGCGAGGGCCCGCACCGTCGCGGCGTCGAAATCGGGGGGCAATTGGATCAGGGTCGGATCGGTCACCGCCGTGCGGACGTGGAGCAGGGTCGCCCGCCGCAGCGTCAGGGCGAGAAAGAGCGGCCGCTGCGCCGCAAAGGTCGCGAAATCGTCCTCCGCCAATCCCTCGACCGGGCGGGCGATCGCCGCCTCGCCGCCGGCGATAAAGGCCACCGCGCGGCCGCGGCGAAATTCGCCGGCTGCGCGATCGATACGGATTTCGGCACGTTTGCGGCTGGCCGTTGGCGCGCCGCTCGGCGTGTCGGTCATGGAAATCCCTCGAACCAAGTCCGGGCAGGAGAAGGTTTTCTTCCCAGCCCGCCTCCAATATATAGTCTCCGCAGCATCCCCGGTGGCGTTTTTCCGGGCAAAAGGCGCGGGCCGCGAAAGGCGATCCGCCGCCGGGCGGCGGATGACCGACGCGACGAAGGACAGGCGATGAACACTCAGGCCAAACGGATCCTGCTGGTCGACGACGAAGAGACCCTGCGGCAGTCCCTGGCCGAGCAGCTCGAACTGCACGGCGAATTTGCCGTGCGCCAGGCCGGCACCGCCGCCGAGGCCCTGGCCGAGGTCAAGGCCCACAGCTTCGATCTCGTCCTGCTCGACGTCGGCCTGCCCGACATGGACGGGCGCGAGGCCTGCCGCTTGATGCGCCGCGCCAATCTGCGCGCGCCGATCATCATGCTGACCGCCGCCGGCTCGGATGCCGATACCGTGCTCGGCCTTGATTCCGGCGCCGACGATTACGTGGTCAAGCCGTTCAAGTTCCTCGTGCTGCTCGCCCGCATGCGGGCGCATCTCCGGCAATACGTGCAAAGCGACAGCGCCGAGTTCGTCATCGGCCCCTATAGCTTCAGGCCCGCCGCCAAGCTGATGCTCGATCAGGAGCGCAACCGCAAGGTGCGGCTCACGGAAAAGGAGGCGGCGATCCTGAAGTTCCTCTATCGCGCCGGCGGCAAGGCGGTGACGCGCGAGGTGCTGCTGAACGAGGTCTGGGGCTACAACGCCGGCGTCACCACCCACACCCTCGAAACCCATATCTACCGCCTGCGCCAGAAGATCGAGCGCGACCCCGCCGACGCGCGGATCTTGATCACCGAGACCGGCGGCTATCGGCTGATCCCCTAGCGCGCGATGATTTCGGGTCGGATAGACCCGAAATCATGTCCGCGCGCGGTTCAGACGACTTGGCGCGATGATTTCGGGTCGGATAGACCCGAAATCATGTCCGGGCACCGCGTCGAGGCGCCGGCGCGCCGCCCGGCGGGCCGTTAGGTCCGTTGCCAGGGGCGGCGCTTCGGCGCAGGATCGAAGCGTCAGAAAACGCCCCAAGGCCCATTCCGAGAGTCTTTCCGAGGTCCATCATGTCGCCGATCGCCCAGCCCACGACGCACGAGGTCTTCAACCAGGCGCCGCCGCTCGTCGATTACAATGTGTTCGCGACCGACCGCGCGATGCGGGCGGCGGTCAAGCGCGAAGGCGCCGCCTGGGCGCTCGCCGATCTCGACGCCTTCGGCGCCCGCATGGGCACGGCCGAGACTTTCGCCTTGGGTGTCAGCGCGAACAAGTTCACCCCGGTGCTGCAAAACTTCGACCGCTACGGCTACCGCCGCGACGAGGTTGAATTCCATCCCGCCTATCACGCGCTGATGGCGCTCGCGGTCGGGCAAGGCCTGCACAGCGCGCCTTGGGCCGACCCGAGGCCCGGCGCCCAGGTTGCCCGCGCCGCCGGCGTCATGCTGTTCTGCCAGGCGGAAGCCGGGGTGCAATGCCCGATCACCATGACCTATGGCGTGGTGCCGGCGTTGCGCCATGCGCCGGACATCGCCAAGAGCTGGCTGCCGCGCATCTTCTCGCGCGACTACGACCGCCGCTTCATCCCGGCCGAGGGCAAGACCGGCGCCCTGCTCGGCATGGGCATGACGGAAAAGCAGGGCGGCTCGGACGTGCGCGCCAACACCACCCGCGCCGAGCCGACGGGCGGCGGCGAATTCCGCCTCACCGGCCACAAGTGGTTTCTCTCCGCGCCGATGTGCGACGCCTTCCTGGTGTTGGCGCAGGCGCCGGGCGGGCTTACCTGTTTCTTCCTGCCGCGCTTCACTTCTGATGGCGCGCCGAACGCGATCCAGATCCAGCGCCTGAAGGACAAGCTCGGCAATCGCTCCAACGCGTCGAGCGAGGTCGAGTTCGCCGGCGCCCGCGCCTGGCCCGTCGGACCCGAGGGCCGCGGCGTGCCGATCATCATCGAGATGGCGGCACACACGCGGCTCGATTGCGCGCTGGGCTCAAGCGGACTGATGCGCCAGGGCCTGGCGCAGGCCCTGAACCACGCGGCGCATCGCAGCGCCTTTCAGCGCCGGCTTGTCGATCAGCCGATGATGCGCCACGTGCTCGCCGATCTTGCCATCGAATCGGAGGCCGCGACCACGCTCGGCCTGCGTCTCGCGCGCACCTTCGAGGTCGACGCCGGCCCCGGCGCGGCGCATTTGCGCCGCCTCATGACGCCGGCCGCGAAGTTCCTCGTCTGCAAGCGCACGCCGGTGTTCATGGCCGAGGCGATGGAGGTCCTGGGCGGCAACGGCTATGTCGAGGAAAGCCCGATGCCGCGGCTTTATCGCGAGGCGCCGGTGAATTCGATCTGGGAAGGTTCGGGCAACATCATGTGCCTCGACGTGCTGCGCGCCTTGCAGCGCACGCCGGAGGCGGTCGATGCCTATTTCCACGAACTGGCGCCGGCCCGCGGCGCCGACAAGCGGCTCGACCGCGCCATCGCCGTGCTGGAGAGCGATCTTCGCGCCGGCACGACGCCGGAGGCCTCGGCGCGGCGCCTGACCGAGCGCCTCGTGCTCGCTTGGCAGGGCGCGCTTCTGGTTCAGGCCGGCGCGAGCGACGTCGCCGACGCCTTTTGCGCGACGCGGCTCGACAGCGAATGGAGCGGCGTCTTCGGCGCCTTCGCCGGCGAGGTCGCGGCGGACGCGATCATCGCGCGCGCGATGCCCGCGTGAACGATCGCGTCAGCGCGCCTCGAACACCGGGGCGCGGCCCTCGGCGCGCGCCTTGAGCGCCTCGCGGAAATCCGCCGAGCGCCAGCAGCGCTCGATCTCGGCCCGCACCGCGGCGGGATCGGCTTCGCCGCGCGCGATCGCGTTCAAGGTCCGCTTCATTGCTCGCACCGCGAGCGGCGCCAGCGCCGCGATGTCGTCGGCTAGGCGGTCGACGGTTTCGCTCAAGGCCTCGCGCGCCACCAGGTAGTCGAGGAACTGGAGCTTTAACAAGGTCTCGTCGTCGAAGGTCTCGGCGGCGAGGAACAGCCGTTTCGCGGCGCCGAGCCCGAGGCGGTGTACCGCCCGGGTCATGCCGGCCAGCGAATAATGGATGCCGAGCTTCGCCGGCGGCACGGCGCAGCGCATGCCGCGGATGCCGACGCGGAAATCGCAGGCCATGGCGAGGTCGAGCCCGCCGCCGAAGACGCCGCCGTTGAAGGCGCAGATGGTGGGGACCGGCAGGTCTTCGAGGGTTTGCGCCAAACGGTCGAGCGCCGCCTGCTTGAACTCGCCGCGCGCCACCTCGTCGAGATCGGCGCCGGCGCAAAACGCCTTGTCGCCGGTCCCGGTCAACACCAGAACGCGGATTTCGGGCCGTGCCGCCGCCGCTTCGAGCGCCGCCGTCAAGGGCGCGAGGTCGGCTTGGCGGAGCGCGTTCCGCCGCTCCGGCCGCTTCAGGACGAGGGTGGCGCGCCGACCGGTGAAATCGGTTATAAATGTTTCAGACATATGCAATCCTTTGACGCTTCCGCCCGCGGAAGGTGGGCGGCGAGCCATCTTGGCGGCATCTCGGTCCCCGATCAACAGATGCCGGGAGCTTGGCGGCATGGTGAGGAAGGTCACGAAAACGAACACGGCCGAGCCGCAGGCGCAGGACGCGGCGGACGCGTTTTTCGTGCGCTTCTGGGGCGTTCGCGGCTCGATCGCCTGCTCGGGGCGGGACACCATCGAATACGGCGGTAACACCGCCTCGGTCGAGGTCCGTTGCGGCGCGCGTCGGCTGCTGTTCGATTGCGGCACCGGCGCCCGCTATCTCGGCAACCTGCTGGCGGCGGAAGGCGCGCAGGATCTCGACCTGTTCCTCAGCCATACCCATTTCGACCATGTCTGCGGCCTGCCGTTCTTCATGCCGCTATTCGACGCGCGCAACCGGGTGCGTCTCTTCGCCGGCCATCTCGAGCCGCCCTGGACCTTGAAGAAGGCGCTGACCGAAATGATGATGGCGCCGCTGTTTCCGGTGCCGCTCGGCATTTTCGCGGCCAAGATCGAATTTATCGACTTCCGCGCCGGCGACACCCTGACGCCGCGGCCGGGAATCACCGTCCGCACCGCGCCGCTCAATCATCCCAACGGCGCCACCGGCTATCGCGTCGACTACAATGGCAAGTCGATCTGCTATCTCACCGATACCGAGCACGTGCCGGGCGCCCCCGACCGCAACATCCTCGAGCTGATCGAGGGTGCCGATATCGCGATCTACGACAGCATGTACACCGAGGCGGAATTCCCGCTCTGCCGGGCGCGCGGCCATTCGACCTGGGAGGAAGGCGCCAAGCTTTGCGCCCTGGCCGGGGTCAAGACCTTCGTCGTCTTCCACCATAATCCCGATCACGACGACGCGACGCTGGATAGCGTCGCCGCCGCGGTCGCCGCCCGCCGTCCCGGATCGCTGGTCGCCCGCGAGGGCATGGTTCTCAGGCCCTGATGCCGATGCCGGCACGGCCCGCATGGCGCCGTCTCCAGCTTGGGCTCGCGACGCTGTTCGGCGCCGCGCCGAAGGGCTGGTTCATCCCCTATCGCCATGCGGCAAGCCTGCCGGCGCCGGGCGCGCGGCGCCCCTATGCCATCGCCGAGTCGTTATTCCGCGATGCCGAAGGCCGCTTCCGCCTGACCCTCGCGGCGATTGAGCGTCATGGCGCCGATCTCGCGGCGATCGAAAACGCTGCGCCGGCGCCGGCGCCGCGCTGGCACCAGGACTGGTTTCCCCGTCTCGACGCCGCGGCGCTTTACGCGCTGGTGCGCGAGCGGCGGCCGGCACGTGTGGTCGAGATCGGCTGCGGCCACTCGACGCGCTTCCTGATGCGGGCGATCCGCGACGGCGGCCTCGCGACCGAGGTGACGGCGATCGATCCCAAGCCGCGCGCCGATTTCAAGGACCTCCCGCTGCGCTGGATCGCCGAGCCGTTGCACGCGGCGCCGGTGGCGCCGTTCGCGCGGCTTCGCGCCGGCGACATGCTGTTCGTTGATTCGAGCCACATCCTGATGCCGGGCAGCGACGTCGATCACATCCTCGGCCAAATCCTGCCGATGCTGCCGGCCGGTACGCTGATTCATTTCCACGACATCTTCCTGCCCGACGACTATCCCGAAAGCTGGGCCTGGCGCGGCTATAACGAACAGCTAGGCGTTCTCGCGCTCTTGCAGGGCGGCGGCTTCGCGCCGATCTTCGCCAGCCATTACGTTGCCACCCGCATGGCGGCGGAGCTTCGCGCCGGGATCATCGGCGGCCTGCCGCTGGCGATGGGCGGGATCGAATCCAGCCTGTGGCTGGAAAAGCGCTGAACGGTGCCGCGCTTCGGTCCCTTTACTTCGGCCCCTTTACTTGTAGGGGTCGGCGGCGTCGCGCAGGCCGTCGCCGAAAAAGTTGAAGGCGAGAATGACGATGAACACCGGCACCACCGGCGCCATCAGCCAGGGATAGAGCGCGACCACGTTGATGTTCTGCGCTTGGTTCAACAGCACGCCCCAGCTCGTGATCGGCGGCCGGAGCCCGAGACCGAGGAAGGAGAGCGCGGTCTCGCCCAGGATCATCGACGGGATCGAGAGTGTCGCCGAGGCGACGAGATGGCTGGCGAAGCTCGGCAGCAGGTGGCGGAAGATGATGCGCTTCGGCTTCGCGCCCATCAGCTCGGCGGCGATGCAGTAATCCTCCTCGCGCAAGGCGAGCAGCTTTGAGCGTACGGCGCGTGCCAAGGCCGGCCAGTCGAGCAGCCCGAGAATGATGGTGATGCCGAAATAGACGACGAGCGGGCTCCAGGTCACCGGCAGCGCAGCGGACAGCGCCATCCACAGCGGCAATTCGGGGAAGCTGCGGAAGATCTCGATCAGGCGCTGGATCAGGTGGTCGACCCAGCCGCCGAAATAGCCCGAGATGCCGCCGAGCAGAATGCCGAGAAAGAAGCTGATCGAGATGCCCAAGAGGCCGATGGTGAGCGAGATGCGGGCGCCGTAGATGATGCGCGAGAGCATGTCCTGGCCGAGCTCGTTGGTGCCGAGCAGGAAGGCCGTGCCGCCCTTGGCCGGGCAGAAGAGATGCCGATTGCCGCGAACCAAGCCCCAGAACTTGTAGCTTTGGCCGCGGCAGAAGAAGCGCAGCGGCTCGACCTTGGTATGGTCCGGCGTGTAGATGCGCTGCAGCGTCTCCATGTCGAGCCGATAGCTGTAGCCGTAGACGAACGGGCCGACGAAATGCCCGTCGTGGAAAAGATGCAGCTCCTGCGGCGGCGCGTAGATGAAATCCGGATTGCGCGCGCTTAAGGTATAGGGCGCTAGAATCTCGCTCACCAGGATCGAAGCGTAGAAGAGCAGAAGCACGATGCCGGCGGCGACGGCGACGCGGTGGCGGCGGAACTTCCACCACATCATGCGCCACTGCGAGGCGCGGTAGTAGCGCTCCTGTGCCGGCGTCATGCGCTCGATCGCGTAGGGGTCGAACAGTGCCTCGGAAACCCAATGGGCGATCGGCTCGAGCGGCGGGGTCGGGGTCTCGGTCATCGGCCCCCCTCAGCGCGCGGTGCCGCCGCCGAAGCGGATGCGGGGATCGAGAATGGCGAGCAGAATGTCCGAGAGGAACATGCCGATCACCGTGAGCGAGGCGAGGATCAGAAGCATCGAGCCGGCGAGGAACTGATCCTGGTTCTGCAGCGCATGCAGCAACAGCGGGCCCATGGTCGGCAGCGACAGCACCACCGAGACGATGGCCGCGCCCGAGATCAGCTTCGGCAGCATGTTGCCGATATCGGCGACGAAGGGGTTGAGCGCCATTCGGACCGGGTATTTCAGCAGCAGCCGCAGGGGCGGCAGGCCCTTGGCGCGGCCGGTCACCACGTATTGCTTCTGTAACTCGTCGAGCAGATTGGCGCGCAGGCGGCGAATCATTCCGGCCGTGCCTTCGGCGCCGATGATGATGGTCGGGATGATGAGATGGGCGCCGACCGAGCGCACCTTTCCCAGCGTCCAGCCAGCATTGACGAATCGCGGCTCCATCAGCCCGCCGATGGAAAGCCCGAACCAGCGATTGGCGAAGAACAGCATCACCAGCGCGAGCAGGAAATTCGGGATGGCGAGGCCGAGATAGCCGAGGAAGGTGAAGCCGTAATCGCCGAGACTGTATTGCCGGGTGGCGGAATAGACCCCGATCGGGAAGGCGACGATCCAGGTGAAAAGCACGGCGGCGAGATTGAGTAGCAGGCTGAACAGCGCGCGGTCGCCGATCACCGCGGTCACCGGCCGATTGTACTCGAACGACCAGCCGAGGTTGCCTTGCAGCAGACCGGAGAAGCCGTTCGGCCCTGGCCAGACGCCGAGCCAGCTTGCGTACTGCACCATGACCGGCCGATCGAGGCCGTATTCGTGGCGCAGGAACTCGACCTTCGCGATTGCCGCGGTATTGCCCTCGGATTCGAGCGTCAAGATTTCGTTGGTCAGGTAATCGCCGCCGGGCAGGCGGATGATGAGAAAGATGATCGCGCTGATCACGAGGAGCGTCGGCACCATGGCAGCAATGCGGCGGACCAGATAGGCGAACATCGTCTTTCCTCCTTCCCGCGTTTCCTAGCGCACGATGATTTCGGGTCGGATCGACCTAAAATCATGTCCGTGCGCGGTGCCTATGACCTGGAGCACGATCTCGCCCGGAAAGCGGCGCAGCTTTCCGGGATCATGCTCTAGGGGTTGTCGTCGTGCCGCCGGGCGGCGCCGAACCAGAAGGTGTCCGGCCGGTAGATGCCGAGCAGTGCGCCGGGATTCCAATTGTAGATCCCCTTGACCGGAACGTTGTGCAGATGCGCGTTCACCACCACCGGCTGCGGCACCGCCGAGACCACGCCGATGGTGAACTGCTGATTGGCGCTGATCGCCAACATCTGGTGCCAGATTTCGGCGCGCTCGGCGGCGGTCGCGCTCGCCGCCCATTGGCGGTCGAGATCGAACAGCTTCTGCGCCATCGGCAGGTCGATCTTCTCGCCGGCGCGGCCGCCGGTCTCGAAATACTGGCCCCATTTCGGCCATTGCAGATCCATCTGCGCCATCGGCGCGAGTTCGTCGGGAATCGAATCCGCGGTGGCGAGGCCGTTCTCGAGGCCAGTCCAGACCGCCATCTCGGCGCGGCCGGTGAACACCTGCTCGCGCATGATCTTGCGCGACAGCGGCTTGATCAGAAGGCGGATGCCGATCTCGCGCCAATCGGAGCGGATGAGTTGCAGGATATCGACCTCGTTGGGGTCGATGCCGGCGCTCACGACCACGATGTTCAGCGGCTGGCCGTTCGGCATCAGTCGGATGCCGTTGCCGTCGCGCTTGGAGAGACCAAGCTTGTCGAGAAGCGCGTCCGCTTTCTTCGGGTCGTAGGTCGCCCATTCGGTGCGGTACGCCGGACGGTACAGCGGGCTTTCCGGCAGCACCGTATTGTTGCCCTCGATGGCGAGGCCGAAAAACAGCGTCTGGTTGATGGCGTGGCGGTCGATGGCGAGCGAGAGCGCGCGGCGGAAATCGGCTTTGCGGAAGAGCTGTTGCAGCGCCGGGTTGTCGACGTTGAGATTGGGGTAGAGGGTGAAATAGGAGCCCTTCGCGGTGCGCCAGAGATAGACGTGGTAATCGCCGTTCTTCTCGCTCCGCTTCAGGAAGGTGAAGTTGGTGAAGTCCAGGCCGCGGGCCTGGAGATCGCTCTGTCCGGAGGCGGTCTTGGCGGCGATCAGTTGCGGCGAGGCGGTGCTCATCACGACACGGTCGATATAGGGCAGCTGATGGCCTTCGGCGTCGACGCGGTAGTAATAGGGATTGCGCACCGCGACCATCTGGTTGCTCGGCATGCGCGTCTGCACCACCCAGGGATCGAGGGTCGGCAGGTCCGGATTGCCGTCGGAATAGGGGCGGTCGAGGTAATTATGCAGCTCCGCCCAATTGTGCATGTGGTACTTGTCCATCATCTCGCGCAGCATGGCGGGCTTCGCGTATTTGACGTTGAGCTGCCGCAGGTAGTGCGCCGGCGCGTAGATGTAGAGCGGCGCAGCGGCGGCGAGTGCCGGCAGAAAATAGGGATTGGGCTTGTTCCAGGCGTAGCGGACCGTATAGGGACCGGGAAAGGTCATGTGTGGTTTTT
>JAJYTL010000065.1 GCA_021793055.1 Pseudomonadota bacterium | reverse complement strand
CGCCCGCGCGGTCTATTCCGAGATCGGCCGCGTCCCGAAGGAATTGCAAGGGCACCTCGAGGCGAGCGAGGTCTACGATCCCTATTTCGGCACCACCACCTCGGCCACCCATATCGCCGTGGTCGAGGTCGATCCCGAAACCTACAAGGTGACGCCGCTCCGCTATGTCGCGGTCGAGGACTGCGGCCGGGTGATCAATCCGATGATCGTCGATGGCCAAGTCCATGGCGGCGTCGCGCAGGGCATCGGCGCCGCCCTGACCGAAGAGGTGGTCTACGACGACAAGGGCCAGCTCTTGAGCGCGAGCCTGGTCGATTACGTGATGCCGGCGGCGAGCGAAATCCCGCCGATCGAGGCGCATCACATCGCAGCCGCCTCGCCTTCGACCGTCGGCGGCTTCCGCGGCATGGGCGAAGGCGGCACCATCGGCGCCGTCGCCGCCATCGCCAACGCCATCACCGATGCGCTGGCGCCGGAGGGGATCGAAGTCAATGAGGTGCCGGCGACACCCGAACGCCTGTTCCGGCTGGTGCAGGCGGCACGAGACGGCGAGAAATCTTAAGGCGCTATCCGGTCGCCTGCTCGGAGCCCCGCGCCTGCTCGCGGTAGGTGCCGAGCGGCACCACGGCGGAGGCCGGGAAACGCTGGCGCCCGGGCTCGACCTCGGTCAGCGCCTCGGTCTCGCGCAGGCTTTCGCGGCAGCGCAGGGCGAGCCGCTGATAATGGCGCGTCGCCCCGAGCTTCCAGGCCAGCTCCTTCTCGCTCAGTTCGCGAACCACCTTGGCCGGCATGCCGGCGGCCAGGGCGCGGGGCGGCACCTTCATGCCCGCCTTGACGAAGGCGAGCGCACCGACGAAGGCGGATTCGCCGATCTCGGCATTGTCGCCGATCACCGCGTGCATGCCGATCAGCGCGTTGCGGCAGATATGCGCGGTGTGGATGATCGCGCCGTGGCCGATATGGCTGTCGGCCTCGATCACCGTGTCCTGGCCCGGAAAGCCATGCACGATGCAATTGTCCTGGATGTTCGAGCCCTCGCCGATCAGCAGGCGGCCGAAATCGCCGCGCAGGCTCGCTCCCGGGCCGATGAAGACCCCGGCGCCAACGATGACGTCGCCGATCAGGCAGGCGGTCGGATGCACGAAGGCTTCCGGATGCACGACCGGCGTGACGCCATCGATGGAATAGACCTTGACCATGGCCCGCTATCCCGGTTTTGCGTAAATTATGTAAACTTGTACCATATTACCAATTACACCTCAAGCAAAGAGTGCGTTTTTGACTCCGCACCCGGTTTTGACGCTTAGGCCGGCTTGCGTCGCCGTTCAAGCCGCGATTACGACGCGCGACCCGCTTGCGGCATAATGCTTTGGGTCAGTTCGTCGGTCCACGGCGTATTGGCCGCAAGCGCCTGGCGCAGCGCCACGAAATCGGCCTCGCGGCCGGTCTCCTTGGTGCCCTCGTTGAAGGCGCGGAAGCCGGCGCGCGCTTCGGTCATCATGTTGAGGGCAAGCCAGGCGCGGGAGTTTTCCTTGTTGCGGTTCCAGGCATCGAGCTTCGGCTTGCGCAGTTCCTCGATCGTCTTGGTGGTGCAATCGGGGAAGGTGTAGAGCAGCGTCGTGCAGAGCGACTCGACCTTCTCATCGAGCATCGAGAGGTCGACGGTGCCGGATTTCAGCAACGCCTGCCCGGCCTTGAGCGCCTCGCCCGTCTTCGGCTTGCCGAACACGATGCGGCCGAACTCGTCGACCATGCGCTGCGTCTCGACCGTCGGATTGGCGACGAATTTGCCGTCCACCTTGAGCGCCGGCACCACGTCGGTGATCATGCCCATATAATAGGCCTCGTGGGCCGAGAACGGCTGGCACAGGACGCCGGTCGACATCGCCCGCTCGACCCCGACGACGACCGGGAGAAAGTCGGTGGCGCCGCCGATCGGCGCGGAGCCGTGCTTGGGGCCGGCCTGGCCGAAACGCGCGAGATCTTGCGCCACGGTGAAATCGCAAGCCATGCCGATTTCCTGGCCGCCGCCGATGCGCATGCCGTTGACGCGGCAGATCACCGGCTTGTCGCAAATCAGGATCTGCGACACCATGTCGTTGAAAAGCCGCATGTAGGCGCGGTATTCCTGCGGATTCCCGGCGTAATATTCGGCGTATTCCTTGGTGTTGCCGCCGGTGCAGAACGCCTTGTCGCCGGCCCCGGTGAACACCACCGCGACCACGTCGCGCGCCACGCTGGCGGCCCGGAAGGCAAGGATGACCTCCTTCACCATAGCCGTGGTGTAGGAATTGAACTGGCTCGGATTGTTGAGGGTGATCCAGGCGTTGAAAAGGCCGGGAACCGGCTTGCCGTCGTTCCCCTTCACCGGGCGCTTTTCGTAGACGACCCCGGTTTTCAGGCTTTCGCGCATGGGCTCGGGGATCAGCCCATGATCCTTTGCTTCTCGCATTGGAATAACTTTATTCCCGTCCGCAGTCATGTGTATTCTCCTCAGTCTTATTTAACCGCGACCGTCGGACATGCCCGTACAGACTGCAGCGTCCGGCGACGCCACGTGAGGATAGCGGAAGATTCCCGGTTCGGGATAGACGTATAAGCGTGCGCGCAAATGCCGCGGCTGACGACCGCAACGGGTTGCCGCGAGATGACAATGCCAAGGAGTGAAGGATGGATCTCAATCTTAAAGGCAAGGTCGCACTGGTTACCGGCGCCGGGCACGGCATCGGGCGCGAGATCGCGCTGACTCTTGCCGCCGAGGGCGCCGACGTCGCCGTCAATTATCTGCGCTCAGCCGCCGCCGCCGAAGCCGTCGCGGCGGAGGCTCGCGGCAAAGGCGTCAAGGCCAAGACCTATGGCGCTGACGTCAGCGATTATGATGCCGTGCGCGCGATGGTCGACGGCGTGGCGCGGGACTTTGGCGGCCTCGACATCCTGGTCAACTGCGCCGGCATCACTCGCCTGCAGAAATTCGCCGACACCCGGCCGAAGGACTGGCACGACCAGATCGACATCGACCTCTACGGCTCGATCCATTGCTGCCACGCCGCCCTGCCCCATTTCGAGGCCCGCGGCGGCGGCCGCATCATCAGCCTGGTCGGCGATTCCTCGCGCATCGGCGACGGCGCGCTCGCCATCGCCGGCGCCGCCCGCGCCGGCGTCATCGCCCTCATCAAGTCGCTCGCCAAGGAACTCGGCCGCATCGGCGTCACCGCCAACGCGATTTCGCTCGGCCTGGTCGAGACCACCCATTCCGACGCCGACTGGCTCGCGGCCAACCGCGACAAGATTCTCCGTCTCTATCCCGTGCGCCGGCTGGGGCGGCCGGACGACGTCGCGCCGACCGTGGCGCTGCTGGTTTCCGATCGCGGCAGCTGGATCACCGGCCAGGTGCTCAGCATCAACGGCGGCTTCTGCATGGTGTGATGGCGCTGTGTCATGGCGCTGTGTGAGGGCGGCCCGGCGCCGCAACTAAACCGTCATCGAAGCGTCGCCGCCGGGCCGCTCGCCAATCCACAGCCTGCCGCGGGCAAATTTCTATCAATTGACATAATCGAGCGAAACAGATATACGCCTGCGGGTTCGAGAGGATGGCTCATGGCAAAGCCCGCCGTTCATTACCGGCCCGGCACCTACCAGCGCGGCGAAGACACCCGCCGACGGCTGATCCAGGCCGCGATCGAGGTCTTCGCGGCCGAAGGCTATGAGGGCGCCACCACCCGTCGCCTGGCCGAGCGGGCCGCCGTGAAGCTGCCCGCCATTCCCTATTACTTCGGCAGCAAGGAAGGGCTTTATCGCGCCGTCGTCGACGATATCGCCGGACATGTCGAGAGCCTGCTGGCGCCAACGGCGACGCGGGCGTGCGCGGCGCTCAAGGGCAAGGCGCTATCGCGCAAGGCGCTGCTCGACCTGCTTTCCGAGCTGCTCGATGCCTTCGCCACCGTGCTCGCCGCCCGCGAAAACTCCGAGAGCATCCGCATCTTCCTGTCGCGCGCCGAGATCGAGCGCGAGGCCATGCTGGCGCCGCTGCACGAGAGCTTCACGCGCAACATCCTAAAGCCCTGCGCCGAGGTGGTCGGCCGCCTGACCGGCCGGCCGGCGCGCGATCAGGCGACGATGCTGCGCGCCATTGCGATCCTGGGGCAGGTGCAGGTCTTCTGCTCGACCGGCGCGCGCCGCAAGCTCGGCTGGCCGGCGCTCGACGACAAGCGCATTCACGCCATTCAGGCGTTGGTACGGGAACACACGGAAGCGATCTTCCGCGAGGCGAAAGGTCCGGGCCGGTGAAGATTTTGCGTCTCATGGTTCTCTGCGGGGCCGGTCTGTTGCTTGCCGCCTGCGAGGTCGGGCCGAACTTCCTGCGCCCGGCGGCGCCGGTCGTATCGGGCTACGCCAAGACGCCGCTGCCCAAGCGAACCGCCGCGGCCAAGGTCGCCGGCGGCGCGGCGCAACGCTTTCTCCGCGGCCGCGACATTCCGGGCGCGTGGTGGCGGCTGTTCCGCTCGGCCGACCTCGACCGGCTGATCGCCGTGGCGCTGAAATCGAACCCCGATCTCGATGCCGCGCAGGCGGCCTTGCGCGAGGCGCAGGAGAACGTCTACGCCGGCGAAGGCGCGCTGTTCCCCACCGTCAGCGCCGGGGCCTCGGCGACGCGCGAACAGGTGCCGGGCGCCAGCCTCGGCCTGCGGCAGCCCTCGGTGCGGCTCGACCTCGTCACCGCCTCGCTCGACATCGCCTACGCGCCGGACGTCTTCGGCGGCACCCGGCGGGCGATCGAATCGCTCGAGGCACAGGCGGCGTATCAGCACTTCGAGCTCGAGGCGACCTATCTCACGCTGACCTCGAACGTGGTCACGGCGGCGGTGAGCGACGCTAGGCTGCGCGACGAAATCGCCGCGACGCGCGAGATCATCGGCATCGAAAGCGATCAGCTGCGGCTGCTGCGCCACCAGCTTACCCTCGGCGCGACCTCCGGCGCCGCGGTACTGGCGCAGCAGGCCGCGCTCGCCCAGACCCGGGCGAGCCTGCCGCCGCTGCAAAAGCAGCTCGCCTTGACGCGGAACCAACTCGCCGCCTTGACCGGCCGCTTCCCGAGCGAGGCCGGACCCGAAGCCTTCACTCTCGCCAGCCTGCATCTGCCGCAGGATATCCCGGTCAGCCTGCCCTCGCAGCTGGTGCGCCAGCGCCCGGACGTGCGCGCGGCGGAGGCGGAGCTGCATGCCGCCAGCGCCAATATCGGCGTCGCCACCGCGAACGAGTTGCCGCAATTCGCGATCACCGGCGCCTACGGCGCGACGGCGGCGAATTTCGCCAAGCTGCTCTCGCCCGGCACACTGGTCTGGAATATCGGCGGCAGCGTGCTGCAACGCCTGTTCGATGGCGGCACGCTTCTGCACAAGCGGCGCGCCGCGGTCGCCGCCTATGACCGCGCGGCCGCGGTCTATCGCGGCGTCGTCCTCGGCGCCTTCCAGAACGTCGCCGACGCGCTCCGCGCGCTCGAATTCGACGCCGAGACGTTGAAGGCGCAAGCCGCAGCCGAAAGCGCCGCTAAGGACAGCCTCGACATAGCGCGGCGGCAGTTTCACATCGGCGCCATCAACTATCTGACGCTGCTCAACGCGGACCGCACCTACGAGCAGGCGCGGATCGCCCTGGTGCAGGCGCAGGCCAACCGCTTCGCCGACACCGCCGCACTCTTCCAGGCGCTCGGCGGCGGCTGGTGGAACCGGCACGACGTTTCGCCGGCCGACAAAGGCAGCCCCGACCGCTTCGCGTTGCCGCTTCCGATCCGAACCCCCTAACGGAGACACGACACGATGGTCAAGCGTTTGCTCCTCATGCTCATCGCGGTCGGCGTCGTGCTGGGCGGCGTGTTCGGCTTCGACGCCTTTCGCGCCGTGATGATCAAGAAGTTCCTGGCCACCCTCGGCAGCCGGCCGCAGACGGTTTCGACCACCAAGGCGGTCTATTCCGATTGGCAGCCGAAGATCGAGGCGATCGGCACCTTGCGCGCGGTCAACGGCGCCGATCTCAGCGCCCAGGTCGCCGGCATCGTCACCGGCATCCACTTCCATTCCGGCGACGACGTCAAGAAGGGCACCGCGCTCGTCGACCTCCTGGACTCGGCCGACGTCGCCAAGCTCGACGCGCTGAAAGCCTCGGCCGCGCTCGCCCGGATCACCTACGAACGCGATCTCCGCCAGCTCAAGGTGCAGGCGGTGAGCCGCCAGCAGGTCGACACCGACCAGCAGAACCTGAAAAGCGCCGAGGCCCAGGTCGCCGAGCAACAGGCGGCCGTTGACTACAAGCACATCACGGCGCCCTTCGCCGGACACCTCGGCATCCGCCAAGTCGATCTCGGCCAGTACCTGAGCCCGGGCGCGCCCATCGTGACCTTGCAGGCGCTGAACCCGCTTTACGTGGATTTTTATGTGCCGCAACAGCAGGTGAGCGAGATCAAGCTCGGCCAGGCGGTGACCGCGCGCGTCGATACCTATCCCGGACGGACCTTCAGCGGACGCATCTCGGCGATCAACCCAGCGGTTCAGGTCAGCACCCGGAACGTCGAGGTTCGGGCCGAGATCGCCAATCCGGACAAGACGCTGCTGCCCGGCATGTACGCGACGGTGGACATCGTGACCGGCACGCCGCAGCGCTTCATCACCTTGCCGCAGACGGCGATCACTTATAATCCTTACGGCAGCACCGTCTTCCTGGTCGAGAGCAAAGGCAAGACCACGGCCGGCAAGCCGATCCTGATCGCGCACCAGACCTTCGTCACCACCGGCGCCAAGCGCGGCGACCAGGTGCAGCTTCTGAAGGGGGTGAGCGCCGGCGACATCGTGGTCAGCGCCGGCCAGATCAAGCTGCACAACGGCAGCCCGATCGTGGTCAACAACAGCGTACTGCCGACGAACGACCGGAACCCCACGCCCAGTGAAGAATAAAAGGCGGCGAAGCCCGTGAAATTCACCGACATCTTCATCCGCCGGCCGGTTCTCGCGACCGTCATCAGCCTGCTCATCCTGGTGCTCGGGGTGCGCGCCGCCTTCTCGCTGCCGATCCTGCAGTACCCGCGCACCGAAAACGCGGTGGTCACGGTCAGCACCACCTATTACGGCGCCGACCCCGCGACCATCGCCGGCTTCATCACCACGCCGCTGGAAAATGCCATCGCGCAGGCCAACGGCATCGACTACATGACCTCGAGCAGCCAGAACAGCGTCTCCACCATCACCGTCTACCTCCGCCTCAACTACGACGCGGACAAGGCGCTGACCGAGATCGCGGCGAAGGTCAATTCGGTGATGAACCAGCTGCCTGCGGGAACACAGCAGCCGGTGCTGACGGTGAAGGTGGGCCAGACCATCGATGCCATGTACATCGGCTTCAACAGCCGCGTCCTGCATCCGAACCAGATCACAGACTATCTCACCCGCGTGGTGCAGCCGAAGCTGCAGTCCGTGCCCGGCGTGCAGACGGCCGAAATCCTCGGCGCGATGAATTTCGCGCTGCGCGTCTGGCTCAATCCGAAAAAGCTCGCGGCCTATGGCCTGACCGGCGCGGACGTCGCCCAGGCGCTCGCCGCCAACGACTTCATCTCGGGCATAGGCTATACCAAGGGGCAGATGATCCAGATCAATCTGGACGCCTCGACGGCGCTGCATTCGGTCTCGGAATTCCGCAACATGGTGCTGAAGCATTCGGGCGGCGCGGTGGTGCGGCTGAAGGACGTCGCCCATGTCGTGCTCGGCTCCGACAGCTACGAGACCTCGGTCGGATTCGACGGCCGCAAGGCGGTCTATATCGGCATCCAGGTGGCGCCGGCGGCGAACCTGCTCGACGTGGTCGCCGGCGTGCGCAAGGTCTTTCCCAGCATCCAGGCGCAGTTGCCGGCCGGACTGAACGGGCGGATCGTCTACGACGCGACCAAGTTCGTGAACAGCGCCATCAGCGAGGTGGAGCGCACGCTGATCGAGGCCCTGGTCATCGTCATCTTCGTGGTCTTCGCCTTCCTCGGCTCGCCGCGCTCGGTGTTCATCCCGACCATCGCCATTCCGCTCTCCCTGGTCGGCACCTTTACCCTGATGCTGATCTTCGGCTTCTCGATCAACCTGCTCACACTGCTCGCCCTGGTGCTCGCCATCGGCCTCGTGGTGGACGACGCCATCATCGTGGTCGAGAACGTCAACCGACATCTCGAGGAGGGCATGAAGCCGGTTCCGGCGGCGATCCAAGCGGCGCGCGAACTTGGCGGCCCGATCATCGCCATGACCGTGGTGCTGATCGCCGTCTATGTCCCGATCGGCTTCCAGGGCGGACTGACCGGCGCCCTGTTCACGGAATTCGCCTTCACCCTGGTCGGCACGGTGACGGTGTCGGCGGTCGTCGCGCTGACGCTGTCGCCGATGATGTGCTCGCGGCTTCTGAAAGGGCACGGCACGAGCCCGCACGGCCTGGAGGAAAGCCTGGTCGCCGGCATCGACCGCACCTTTTCCGCGCTGCGGCGCGGCTACAATCGCCTGCTGCACGGCAGCCTGAGCTATCTTCCGGTGACGGCGGTGTTCGCGCTGATCGTGCTGACCAGCATCTATTTCCTCTATGCCGGCTCGAAGCAGGAGCTGGCGCCGCAGGAAGACCAGGGCGTGGTGCTCACCTTCGCGACCTCGGCGCCGGATTCGACCCTGCAGCAGCGGCTGCTCTACGACCACCAGGTATTTCGGATATTCAAGACCTTCCCCGAGCTCGACCACGTCTTCCAGATCGACAGCCCGAGCCAGGACATCAGCGGCCTGGTACTCACCCCGTGGGACGAGCGCCACCGCACCTCCAATCAGTTGCAGCCGTTGGTGCAAGCTGCCGTCAATCACGTCGCCGGCCAGCGCATCGTGGCCTTCCAGCCGCCGCCACTGCCGGGCAGCATCGGCTTGCCGGTACAGTTCGTCATTGAGACCACCGCACCCTTCAGCCAACTCAACACGGTCACCCAGAAATTCCTGCAGACGGCGCAGAAGAGCGGCATGTTCGCCTTCGTCGACAGCGACCTGCGCATCGACAAGCCGCAGGCGACGGTGGCGATCAATCGCGACAAGGCAGCGCAGCTCGGCATCTCCATGAGCAATATCGGCGCCGCGCTCGGCCGCATGCTGGGCGGCGCCTACGTCAATTACTTCAGCCTCGGCGGCCGCTCGTACAAGGTCATCCCGCAGGTCGCCCAGCGCTTCCGGCTGAACCCCGACCAGCTAATGAACTACTATATCCACACCGCGAGCGGCGCCACGATTCCGCTTTCGACCGTCGCCCATATCGTCACCAAGACGGTGCCGGAATCGCTCAACCACTTCCAGCAACTCAACGCGGCGATGATCCAAGGCGTACCGGCGCCTGGCATCGCGCTCGGCTCGGCGCTCGATTATCTCGATCATCTCGCGACCAAGACCTTGCCGCAGGGCTATTCCGTCAACTACGCCGGAGCCTCGCGCCAGTACGTCCAGGAATCGGGCGGTTTCGTCGAGACCTTCCTGTTCGCGCTGATTATCATCTTCCTCTCGCTCGCGGCGCTGTTCGAGAGCTTCCGCGATCCACTGATCATCCTGGTCTCGGTGCCGATGTCGATCGCCGGCGCGCTGATCTTCATCAACCTTGGCATCGGCGGCGCCACCCTCAACATTTATACCGAGGTCGGCCTGGTGACCTTGATGGGGCTGATCTCGAAGCACGGCATCCTGATCGTGCAGTTCGCCAACGAGCTGCAACGCCAGGGTCTCGGAAAGCGTGAGGCGGTGGAGACCGCGGCCGGCATCCGGCTTCGCCCCATCCTGATGACCACGGCGGCGATGGTGCTGGGCGTGCTGCCGCTCATCCTCGCCTCCGGCGCCGGCGCGGTGTCGCGCTTCAACATGGGGCTGGTGATCGCGACCGGTCTTTCCATCGGCACGCTGTTCACGCTTTTCGTGGTGCCCGCGGCCTATATGCTGATCGCCACCGACCACGCCAAGGAACGGGCGGCGGACGTGGAGCGCGCGCCGGCTGCGAACCCGGAAGGCGCCTGAGCGGACAGCGCCTGAGCGGACAGCGCCTGAGCGGACAGCGCTTGAGCGGACAGCGCCTGAGCGGACAGCGCCTGAGCGGACAGCGCCTGAGCGGACAGCGCTTGAGCGGACAGCGCTTGAGCGGACAGCGCTTGAGCGGACAGCGCCTGAGCGGACAGCGCCTGAGCGGACAGCGCCTGAGCGGACAGCGCTTGAACGGACAGCGCTTGAACGGACAGCGCTTGAACGGACAGCGCTTGAACGAACAGCGCTTGAGCGGCGATCCCGCTCAGCGGGCCGGCGCCGAAACCTCGCGGACGAAGGCCGCAAGCTCGGCGTTGAAGCGCGCCGCGTCCTCGTAGAAGGGCGCGTGGCCGGCGGAGTCGTACCAGGAAAGCCGCGCGTTTTGCATCAGACCGGCGGTATAGTCCGCGGTCGCCGGCAACACCACCTGATCCAGCCGGCCGTGGCTGATCAGGGTCGGAACGGAAACGCCCGAAAGCACCACGCCGAGATCGACCGGCGAAGCCAGGGCGGCTTCGCGCACGTACGGCGGCACCACCATGTTCAAGGCGAGCATGAAGCGGAATTCCGCCTCGTCCAAGGGCCGCGCGAAGCAGGCGCGGACGAAGTCCGCGGTGGCCGGAATGTTGACCTCGAGATCGGGCGATTGCATCGGCGCGAGGAATGCCGCGCCCGCGCCCCGCATGGCGATCGCGGCGTCGAAGACGGCGCGGCCGCCGGCGAAATTGATGCCGCCGATCGCGATCTCGCCATGCACGCCGAGGTAATGGGCGATCACCCGGGCGCCGAAGGACCAGCCGACCAGCACCGGCTTTTTCAATCGCGCCGCCGCGATCACCGCCTGAACGTCGTCGGCCCAGGGGCGCATTTCGCAATAGCGCTCGCGCCCCTCGGGCTTGGCCGATTCGCCGTGGCCGCGCAGATCGAAGCTTACCAGGCGAAATTCCTCGGCGAGCGCGCTCCGGGTTTGGCGCAGAAAGGAGAGCTGGCTTTGCGAGATGCCATGGATCAGCAGGATCTCTGCGCCCTCCGGGTTGCCCCACTCGCGCGCCGCGAGCCGGGCGCCATCCGGCGCCGTCACCGAAAAGCTGCGGTAATCCGTGGCCATCGCGTCCCCCTTCGATCTGCGATTTGATGATTAGATGAATTGGTCGCCGCCGCCGCCGGCGACGGCCGGCGGCTCACAGCACGAGCTGGGTCTGCGTCACCAGCGCCACGGCGCGGCCTTCCTTGGTCGTGATCTTGGTCTGCCACACCATGGTGCGGCGGCCGCGATGGACCGGCGTGCATTCGCCGATCACGGTTGTCCCGGCCGGCGCCGGGCCGAGAAAGTTGGTCTTGCTCTCGATCGTCGTCGTGCCGGCGCCCTCGGGCAGGTTCAATATCGTGCCGATGGCGCCGAGCGTGTCGGCGAAGGCCATCGCCGCGCCGCCATGCAGCACCGCGGGCCGGGTGCAAAGCTCGGGCCGGACCTCGAGCTCGGCCATCACCCGCTCGGGCGTGGCTTCCACGATCTTGAGCCCGAGATGCTTGGCGAAAGGCAGCGGATCGGCCAAAATTTCCTCGACGGTCGTCACGGCGCTCCTCCGGATTTTCTTGTTGGCGCCCGGCTAGCGCAGGATGATTTTAGGCTGCATCGAGCCAAAATCATCCTGCGCTACGCCTATGATAAGATCATGCTCTAGCCGAGGTGAAATTCCTCGCTTTGAACGCCGCCGCCCCAAACGTCGACCGGCGTGCCGATGTCGTAGACAGTCGGCCGGTGCCGCTGGTCGTCGACCCGGCGATGGCCGTAGCCGAACTCGACCGCGAAACCGCCCGGGGTCGGCACGTAGACATGCACGGTCTGGCAGTTGGCGTGCTTGCCGGGGCCCATGCCGATCGGCCCGCCCTTGGCGCGCACGTGGTGATAGGTCCGCATCACGTCGTCGAGCGATTCGACCTCGACCATGATGTGCTGCAACCGCGGCTTCGCGCCGGGCGCGTGCGGCGCGGCGGCAAAGGCGTGATGGCGGGCGTTGACGCGCAGAAAGCAGATCTTGATCGGCTCGTCGATATAAACCCAGTCGCTGAGGCGAAAGCCGAGCGTACCGGTATAAAAGTCGCAGGTGCGCGCGGTATCGGCGACGGTGAGGAGGACATGGCCGGTGCGCAACACCGAAAGCTCGCGGTTGAAGCGGGCCGGCGTCTCGGCCGGCGCGAAGCCGTGGCCGAACACGATGCGATGGCCGTCGGGATCGTCGAACTCGACGAAGGCGGAAACCCGCCGCTCGCCGCAGGCCTTGGCCGAGCCGGGTTGGACGGCGATGCCCTTTTCCGCCAGCGCGTCGGACCACTCCTTGAGATCGTCCGCGCCGCCGACGTCGAAGGCGACGTAGCGGAGCTCGTTGGCCGGCGCGTCGGTGACACTCAAACGATGGTGGCGGTCGTCCCAGCGAAAACAGGTCTGCACGTCATCCGCCGAGCGGAAGGGAACGAAGCCGAGAATGTCCTCGGCGAACGATTCGAAGCGACGGCGGTCCGCGACGCCAACGCCAATATCGGCGATATCGACGATCCTCGGCATCTTTCTGTCTCCCAAATATTGTGGCCGTCCATCGCGCCCGGCCGGCTTCGGGACGCGACAAGGCTATACACGACCCCCAGCAGCA